>JANOAX010000085.1:0-12734 GCA_031411335.1 Bacteroidota bacterium | reverse complement strand
GTAGAACCTCTGTTTGAAGTGCGCGAAAAAATGGGGCGCTATCTGGACATAATAATATCGCTAGAAACACTAAACGACAATTTGGTAGAGCGCATAGCCACCATAGTAAGCAACCAAAATGGCAAGACACGCGTGCGCATGCAATTGCTAACAGACGAAGGCTTTTTAAAATTGCCCTCAAGCATGTTTAACAAACTAAACGTAACCAACGAGGTAATAGAACAACTAAAAGAAATACCAGAGGTGGAGTTTGGGTTGTTTGAGAGTTGAGTGGGTTAGTAATTTAGTAAATACATATAAATTTTAAATTTCATGAAACAAAGAAATATTCTCGCATCACTTGATAATTACGTGATATATACTGATGCAAACAACAAAACACGACTGCTTGCAATAACACAAGAAGACAAAAATATATTAGATGAAAAATACATCCAATATAAGAGTTTTTCTAATTTTCCTGATTCTGAACTTGTCGAAGTATATGAGTTAAAAAAGGTTCGTGAGAAAGATGCAAGAACAGATGACTATGATATCATAGATGAAAAACCGCTTTTGTTTCCCGTTAGGCAACTTGAATTCACATTTATCAAATTAGTTCATGAATAAGAAGAAATAAAGATTTGATTTCAGTTTTTAAATAAAGAAAAAAACCCGCTTTAGCAATAACTAAGCGGGTTTTTATATAAATGTGTTTCTTAATATTATGCAACCATTACACGAGCTACATCGCTCCATGCGCCTTGGCCAGCTTTATTAACCGCGCATACACGGAAATAAGCCCATTGGCCTGTAGTAAGACCTTCGATGGTGCAGCCTGTTTTGGTAGGCTGGGCTACTATGCTCCAACCCGATGTAGGGCTTGCTGATAGCTCCACTATGTAATGCATACGCTGTTTGTCTCCCTTCCAGCGCACATCAGCCATACCGCTTAGCGAAGAGTTTACAGCAGATACCTTGCTGATAGTTTCTGGTGTTTTTACTGGTGTTGGCTCTTTGCTAAACTCCATACCGCTTGATTCCAATATAGCCACATCGCCTGCAGCCTCTGAGTTGACTACTGCGGCAAGGCTAGCCATTTGAAGTTTGAGATTGCGGAAGGTGGTATTGCGCAATTTCATTTGCGAGCGATTACCAGTTGCAATTTCATTTTCGATGCTTTCCAGCAAGCCAATGTTTGTCTGAATGTCAGACAATTGTTTTTGACAGTTTGGAAAATTTGAATTGCCAGTAATTGCTTTTACAATTGCCTTGCAATCAATCATAGATTGCGGAACAGATTTGTTGTTCATGCCCGCTTTTACTTTAACAATTTTAAACATGATAGGGTAAAGTTTTATTAGCCAGTAAAATTACTGGTTGGCAGGATTAAACGGGGGAAGGCAGGGAAAGGTTGCGTTATTAAAATGAAAATTGAAAGCGATGGCTTAAACGAAACACCGAATTGAATTACTCGAGAAAACGAGACTAAGAAGCAAACTATTTAGATATTCTCTTGACGTTATATGCTTTTCTTACACTAGGTGTTTTTTCACTTATTTTAGTTGATGGAATTTGTCTAGATAAATTTATTTCAAAGATTTCTTTAACAAGCGTAGCATATTCATCTAATTCCGATATATCAGTTAAGTTTGATGTGTTCCACCAAGAAATCTCGCTTTCTCTTTCTATTCTGGCAACGGTTAGAAAGAACGTGCTATCTATCTTTAGAATTTCTGCCGCTCCGCAGAAATATTCTTCATCGAGGTGAGGCTTAGTAACATCTAACCTATCAGTGGCTTGAAATGGCGTGATTTCAAATTTTTCAATCAATTGTTGAATGAACCAACCGTAGCTCTTTTTAAGTTTATTGATTTGATGCAGAATAACCTGATCTGAACTAATATCTTCTTTAAAGAGATTATTTACCGTTGCTTGGCGAGTTGATGAAGCTGATAGTTTCATATGTGTGTTTCTATTGTATTGTCAATAATTTCATGCCATAAATTAAGCCTCAAACGTAATATACCATGAAGTTGTTATAATCATTAGTTAAAAACATACAATTAGGTGTGGAAAAACTACGTTTTTCAATGAAGGGTCCGAATATAGTTATAATTCTTTTCTGCACAATAGAAAGTTCAATTAATAATCGCTCCTTAGACCCCCAATTAATCGGCATAAATATATAGAGTATCGTCATTTTTAAGTGTTTCATTGAACCTATTGGCATACTCCGGATACAAGAAAAGATCCTTTTTTACCCCTTTTATGAAGTCTTCTAAGTCACTTTTTGCGCCCAGTTTCATGGCTTTCAAAATCATGGTTGCAACTTCATTCAACTTAGCGGTGCTTCGCTCTTTACCGTTTTTGTTTTGGAACCAACGCTTTCTTTTGAGCAGTTTATAAATACGTAAGTCGGACTTTAAATCATCAGTTGGCTCCACACCCAATATTCTGACCTCTATATACCAACTAACAACCCATGTAAGTAATGCAATGACACATAAAATGATACAATCAAGGAGCCATTTTCCGGTTATTGGAAATTTACTATCCCTTTCGTATAAAGCAAATAAAATTCCGAATGAGACATAGGATAAGAGGCCCATTGGCACGAGCCGGCTGAAAGAGGCTACACGACCTATCTTTTTGGCTTGTTGCTTCCGTGCAAACCGTTTCATAAAAAGGATGACAACCATTGCAAGAGCCACAGAACCACAGAATATCCAAAAGCCAATCCATTTATAATTATCGCATTTGGAATGCATCATCCTGCATCCAATGATGGCAATAAGTGATAGATTGAGCAAGAAAAACTCTATCTGATAACGAGCAGCAATTCTTACCCACCAACTGCGATTCTTGAGATATGGAAGGCTTAAGTCCTCTATTTGCCCAGCCAAAGAACCACTTGCCAACATAGCCAATAATGGGACTAACAATTCTGAAAAAGATAAACAATGGTATATTTTTTCCATAAGATGCATTTTTATTAAAGTGTTTCAGTTTTAAGCTGCACTACCTTCAGCATCCAGCGAATAATTTCCTGATACTTCTCTGATGGAGTACCTTTGACAATATGCCACGGATTCTTAGCTTCATCTTGCTCATCAAGGGGCTTATACTGGCTTTGCACTTTCTGTTTTTGAGCTATCCTTGTAGTTATCTGTGACACTGCATTTGCACTATAGTAACTATAAATTAGGTATGGCAGATGACAATTGGGATAATTAATAGTGCCTTTTGCAGCAGGATTTGCTTCATCTTTCAGTGCTTTGTCTAATACCCCAACACCTGCCATAGAGGCATATTCGTTGTGAAGTGCATGTAAAAATTCATCGGCCTCGTTTGACAAGTTAATACCTACATCCAATATCAAACCACAATATAATAGAGCATTGTTAGTTTGCCGAAGTTCAGTATTGAAACTCTTCAAATCTTTATAATGGCTAATTTCTATTTGCATCACTATTTCTGATTGTTCTTTGCTCAATTCATTGAGCAGCTTATGCTCCTTGAGTGATTCGTTATTAGTTAATTTGCCCTGTACAGTTGTTAAGAAGCCATTCAAGTTCTCTGTTTGGTCATTTTCAAATTGAAGAAATTTAAATTTCATTGCTTATGATGGTGTTTGGCGTAGTCTTGATTATATCTATTTTCATCATTGGTGATGACCATGCATGTTGATTCGGAGCTCGAATAGGCACAGTATACGTCCCATTCAGCAGAATTGAGCCATTCAGCAACACATTGAAGACCTTGGTGTTTAGAATTGAATAGCTTTGTGAACTCGGCATCATGTAATTTCATTTGTTGTTTTTTGTTCTTGATAAATGCCTTTGTCTTTTGCTCGTCAGTATAAAATTTTTCTCTTAACCTATCAAAGGGAATTGCAATTAAGTTCTGCTGGAATGGATGTCCTTGGTTGATTATTTCAATGATACACTTGATCACATCAAGACCCTCATTCTTTATCACTTTGCAGGTATGCCTTATTATTATGGAGCCTCGGTTGCTGGCCTCAAAATTAGAATATTTAATTGCATTAAAAATGAGCTCATGCAACACCAATATAAACCCCTTTTCGTTGATAATAACATTTGGTAATGGTGTGTTGTTCTCTTCACTCTCAAAAACCTCTTCAAATTTCAAATCAATGTTGCAATGCTCAGAGGAGAATGTTTGGTATGATTCCATCACTTGCTTGCATAGCTGGCTCATGGAGCAAGGATGTTTTCGGGCATTGTCATATAGGCAGTCTGCATTATAGAAAAATATGGTTCGCAAAAAATCAGCCACATCCTGTCTTAGTGAAGCCGTGTTATTAGGGGCCACATGACAGCGACCAAGGTTATGCATTGCCAGTGCATGCAACTGCATTCTGCTTCGTTCATCTCGTCTGAATTCCCTTGAAATATCGTTGCCCAACCTAATCATCTCAAAATGGGCGTATTTTATATGGTTGAAGTCGAAGTCTCTATTAACAGTATTACTTAAGGTAAGCACTCCGTCAACGTCCTCCTGCGGAATGTCCATTATTAATACTTGCTTTATACTCGGTTCATTGGCATCAGTATTTGGAGTGATAATATCTGGATTGAATAGTTGATCCGATGAATTAAAAATATTGCACAACTGCTCAGGATTGGTGAATAGAAAGGTCTCGGTAGTATGATGTAGGTCGCGTTTATTAATACCGCGATAGAAATATTGTATGCTAAAGGCCTCGCTCGAGGCAAATGGAAAGGTGATGAGTGCAGCCACTACTTTGAACTGTTTTTTAACTAAATAATCTGGATCTGGCTCACTAGTTTGTGGCGCTAGAGGAGTGGTTGCAATTGTTGAAGTTTGCACGGTGAAGGTGAATATTTGCCTAATAAACAAGTGAAATCTACCAAACTCATCTATGAATTTATCATTAGGTCGTTGAAGATTTTCCCTTACTCGTTTTCCAAAGCCTTCGGCAGCTGTGCCTGAAACTCCTACTATTCTCGCATCTTTATTCTGTGGCATTTGCCTGAGAATGCAGCCATAGGCATTAAGCGCATTTCTTAATGCTTCGCAAAATCTGTCATGTTCGATTTGAGTTTGAATGCTGTTAGTTGTTTTTTTGATATTTTCACTTAATTCCATTGCTAAATCTCTCAGTGTTTACTTTATTTATTTTTCAGTCTTCATTTTTTTTTTATATTGCGTTTATAATTCATGCTTCTTTTTTGTCCCTGTTTCAATTCGCTTGCTGTTTGTACATCTTCGCTCACCCTGGCAGTTGTAGCCTGTTGTATAACTTTCTTTGAGAGTCCTGTGACCTTGGGGTCTTTTACAACTTTTGAATTAGTGTGCGTACCCGTCCAATTTTCGTGCTTTGCACTGCTGAGTAATTTAGCGGTAGCATCTTCATAATGGCTTCGGTCTACCAAATAGGCCACTATGGCAGAGGTTTCTTGAAGTGATGTTTCCAATTTTTCCCTAATAAATTCAGTGCATTTTTCCTGTGTCATATATATCCTTAATATGCCTTTAGGACTTGAATTCCAAATTAATGGCAGTGCATAGTAGTTTTGATCTCCTTTTAAGTCTATCTCAAAATCAGATAAAACTTTTAAGTTTTGCCTTACATCTTCCTCGCCTTGTTCCAGTTTCAATTCACTTTCCGGCATCATTAGAATTTTCGCAAATGAATTGTCGTGCATTTGATTGACTATTCTGTGATAAGCCCGACCACTTTTGTATTTTACTCGGTCTCCAATTTCATAGCTAAATTTCACATCCGAATGAATGGAAACTTTAAATCGATAATAAAATGATTCTTGCTTCAAAAAATACTTACCATCCTTTTCATCTGAGAATAGAATTGCATTTTTTATGCATTGCTTCATTGTTATTTCATCGATAGTTTGATTAGTATTGAAATATCTGTTTCTCCAATTACTAATTTCTAACACCATTTCTTTTGCTCTGGTAGCAATGTCGCTGGGCATTCCTGCTTGGTAATGTCTGCTATAAAGAAAATCATAGATGTGAATATGCTCCATCACATGTTTTTTGATTCCATTTTTATCATTATTGAAAATGAATGCATCTGCGGAATAATAATTACCTCTATTGACCAACATATCCCTTTTGCCATCATATAACAATAGCGATAGTACATCAATACCATAAGCTTTAGCCACTATTCTGCACATAGTGTCATTCTTCATTTTGAATGACAGTTCTGTATCATAGAGGCTACTCAATTTGTCGAATAAGTGTGGTGGAAATTCAACCATAAAATCCTATCAAGCTTAATTCAATAGTTCATCATTTAGTTAAGGTAGTTTAAACTGAAGTGTTTCACTTCAATACATCACGTTTAGATAGGGATGTTACGCAAATATAATAAAAGCATGATGAATATGTTTTTTTTTCTGCAATAAAACATTGTGCACCCTCACCCCTACTCAAAATCCCTCACCGCCTCACCACTTATGAAGAAGCCCCAGCCTATGCCACAGCGCACAAAGTAGCGCCTGGTCATATAATATACGCTATAAGGGTCGCTGCCGTAGTAGCCTGCTTGTGTGAAGAATGAGGCGTTGCCTGTGCCGCGTAATCTTAGGTGCATAGTAATAGTGGCATTCAGCCTGCGTGACACATTGCCAAAGGCAATAGTATCGGGCTTATAGAGGTTACCAATTCTATACATTTTATCCATAAGGTAGGTGGTTTCTACCAGCACGCGCACCTTCTCGTTGAGATGTGGATTTTGAATGCCGTACCAGTGATTGGTGTTATTTCTAATGTGGGTGCGTCTTGCCGCACGACTATTTAGAGCAAAAGAAGGACTTATTTCTTGCTCTTTTTTGAGCTGTATAAAGTTGTAGTTAATATTAAGTCTATTGGTGCTATAAAAATCTTTTTTCATGGTTTCCATTCCACCAAAAAAGACATAGGCATACTCCCATCCCAGTGTTACGTTATGCCTACGCACGCGCTCATTTACCCGCATGCTTTTTCCTTTAGCTTTTAGCAGATACCATCCAGGAATTTTTTTTATATTTTCCCTTACAAATCCTAAGGCAATCTCGCCTACCACATTTATTCCAAAATCGCCATTGTAGGTGTTGAATTCGCCAGTCTCCCGGTCAAACTGATGAAATAAACTTTTAGCATCTTTTTTATATTGCTCCATGCTTACACTATCCTGATCCCATCCATCTTGCCCATCGCTATAGTGCCAATTGCGCCATCGGCCATACCAGCCAGTATTGCTCTTGTTTTGGTGGTCGCCATAAGTATCGTTTTGTAATGTTTGGTATAGATTATATAGTTGAGAATCCCCATTTTGCAACCACCTAGGCGGGAGTAAATCCATCAATGCCTCTCTGTCTATTAATCCGGCATTTGTCCATTCAAAATTTTTATGGAGCGGCCTCCTCCAGAACTTGCTATGTGTGAAATACCATGCACCGCCTTGCAAATAACTTGGCGTGCGCACGGGCAACGAAAAATCGTTGAATTTCTCATTATTAAGCAATATTCGCACATTTATTTGTGGTATTAGATGCACAGTGTGAAGCCAGCGGGCTCGTCTATTTGTATTGCCATTGTATGGTCTACTGCCATACCAGTTCTTGCCTCCCAGATTTATTACTGGCACGCTATATATTTCCACTCCAAAAGCTTTTCTTATACTATCAGTATCAGAGGCTCTAAAACTCCTATTCATGGCAGGAGTAAAGGTGAGAGTGCTCATATTATTAAACATTAGCATGCTTTTGACAAAGTCTAGTTGCAATTCTCTGTTTTGGGTTTCTACGTTTATTAATGGCACATCTGCTAAAGGCAATATACCGTTTGGGATATAAGTGCCAACAGTATAGGGGTCAACCACCGCCTCATGAGTGTAAAGCACCCCTGCGGCTGGCAAATTAGGCATGTGTATGTAATTGATTCCATTTCTGTTTTTTACAGGATAAATATCCGCATTGGGTATAAGCTGCGAAATACCCAACAAGTCTGTAAGCATGAATAAACATGCTAAGGCAAAGCATTTAATTAAAGGGCGCAGGTGCATGGTGTAGAGGTTTATAGTTTTAGTTATTTAAATTTAGTCGCATTGAGCAACGAGTTTCCAATTTCAATGAACGCAGTTTAAGCGCACACATAGAATTATTGAATTAAGAATATTCCGCAGAGTCTTATTAAAACGCCCCAATGATGAATGCTACACTGGAACCAATGTTGAACACAAAGCCTTCTAAATCAGTAGTTTCAAGCAAGCCTTTGTTTTTAAAGTTGTGTCTAAAATCAGCAAAGAAGGTAATGTTTCTATAGCCAGCTGTGAATTTGCACCCTGCGGCCCAAAAGTCTGAAACCTTGGCATTTTCTATTTTCTTATCCAACAATGAATAAAAATCTTTAGCATCCTCATCTGGCACATTGAAGTAATTTAAATAAGGCCCAGCGCCAAACTGAAAAATTTTGGACGGATCGCTAGTACTTCTGTGAGTAAATTCCATACGGAAGCCAACATTGAAATTGAGTGACGAAAACTTACGTCCCTTATCGTTTTGTACTATAAGTGTAGCTGTAGAATCTGATGTTTGTGTGGTATCGGTTACTACCAAATCGTACCGTGTATTGCGCATGGCAAATTCACTATAAGGGCATAGCTTAAAATAATTTCTTGCGTTGCTTGCATCCTTATAAATAAAAGGCCGCCACATGGCAGAGAACATAAAGCCACTGTTGCCAGCATCTGGAAAAATGAGATTTTGAAGACTAATACTATCGCGTGGTACAGACCTACCGTTGGCCACCAATGTATTGAGCGATAGCTGAAAGGCCAGGTTGGGATGTGGCAAATAAAGCACTTGAAAACTACCACCAGAGGTTATCTGTTTTTCAAAATCTTCAGAAGCTATTTGGGTGTTAGCATAAAAGTAAACGGAAGAATCGCACCTATTTAAATAATTAGATCGAGATAAGGAAGTAGCACTTGTAACGGCCACGCCTGTCGTTTTAGTAGCGCCAGGGCCGCTCATAAAGGCAAGAGGGTCTACAGGAGATAGCTGATAAGGAAATGTTTGCTGTGCATGCGCACCTGTGTACGATAGCACTGAAATAGCTGCACACATAGATGCAACGAAAATAGAACGACAAAGCATGGTATAGAAGGTTAATTGGTTACGGTTTAGTTAAACAATTTTTTCAGCCAATGCGCTACCTCCCTACCTCCAATCTCAGCGCATTGTCAAAACAAACGTATAATAATTTTTCTTTTCTCCGAATGAATTAACCTTTTTTTGCAATAATGCTTTCGGGTATAAGTGATGAGTACTTAGGTGGTTTTCCTTCAATCTCAATAGTCAATACCAACTCCTTTAGAGCAATGTTATTTGTCATCACATATACCCTAACTGTTACAATTGGGCTATTATGCCTATTGAAAACTATATGATATGATTCAGCAACTTTCTAATTTGAGTTAGCACCTATATAATCTGAGTCCGAAGCTTTAGTGCACAAGACAGAAACTTTGTGATGTGAGATGGCCGCTATATGATGTAAGAAAGAAACTTTATAACAAAAGACAAAAGTCATATCATCTGTGACAGCAACTTTATGACAAGAGATAGCAGCTATATGCACTGGGGTAAAAACTTTAATACATGAGAAAGCCGTTTTATGATGTGTGCAAATGACTTAAACACATGAGATAACAACATTATGATATGATTAAGCCACTCTATGAATTTAGAAAGAGGCAATAGTATATGACAAAGTAACTTGGTTAAGTCTTATAGTTTTATAGCGAAACACTTTCGCAAGTTAATTGACTCATAACCAATTCAAAATCATCACTTTGCCTTACCGCCCACCTCACTAATCGCTTTAGCCAAACGCTTTAGCTCGCTGGGTTCAGGGTGGCCATCGGCTATGGCGCGTTCTATGTTGGGTTGCAACTCCCAGCCGGGCGAGCGCACCCCACGAGCCAACAATTCCTCTACTTTTTGCTTAGCTTCCATTATATACTCTGGGTAATGCGCATAGCGGTAATACCAAAGTTCCAATAACAAATCATCCTTTTTGCAATGCTCAAAGGCTTTTGCCAGCAATGGAGTTGCTTCATCCTTTCTACCAAGGGCTAGCAGCATTTGGGCATAGTTACCATTGTTGTGGGTATTGTCTGGTGCCAGTTCTCGCGCATTTTTGTAATACTGCTCTGCAACAATATAGTCTTGGCGGATGTTGGCTAATAAAGTGGCATAGTTGATATTGAAGTTGACATAGTGGGGAGATATCTCAAGGGCTTTTTTGTAATGCCACTCTGACTTTGAATAGTCTTTGCGAATAGTTTGTAAAAGGACTGCATAATTACCATTGATGGTGGCATTGTTCGGATCTAGTTCGAGCCCCTTCTTGTAATACCTCTCTGCACCATCATAGTCTTGTCGGGTATCGTTTAAGAAAAAAGCATAATTGCCGTTGTTGTAAGCATTATTCTGATCGAGTTCAAGCGCTTTTTTGTAATACAACTCAGCTCCATCGTAGTCTTGGAGGATATCTTTTAAAAAAGTAGCGTAATAGTTCATTAATGAAGAATCATTGGTGGCTTTTATCCCTTCAAGATAGAGAGTGTCTTTTTCATCTACAGATTTGGCCGCAAGTACTCTCAGAAACCACCAAATCCAATTTTTTGTTTGCGCCTTATCGGCAAGTCTGGCTGCTGCTTCCTTGTCCTTTGGGTCTGCCGATTGTTGTTTCTTTTCTTTTATTTCCTCTACCTCTTGCATGTACTTGTCCACCCTGCGTTTGTTGGCATCGTTTAGTTCTTTGTCCAGCAGTTTGTAGTCCATTACTTCCATTAGGTCAAACATCAGCTCGTCAAAACCATCGTACCGCACAAAGTGCCCGTTGTGTTTTTCTACCACACGCTTTATGGCCTCGCGTGGCTCGCCCTTATCATACAGGCACCAATAAAGCGTGCCGCATGGGTCTATATGCTTTTCCAGGTATTCCATTAGGCTGCCATCGTTGCCCCCATAGCCTATCACTATGGGTATATGGGTTTTAAAAATAGCCTCCAGCGCTTTGCTCCATTGGGCGGTTAGTTTATCTATTTCTTCTGGTTTATTAAAAGGGGCATAAAGTAAGTCGCGGTGTATTTTGGCTACTAACGGCTGGCCAACACTGGGCTTAGCAAATGCCGCAAGCGACTCGTGACCAACAACCAAGGGCTTGTTGTTACTAAAGGTAAAAAGTGCTGTTTCCGTAAGGCTGTCAAAGTTGGTAGTTACCACCACCTTGTGGCGTGTATTGGTAAGCAGTTGGCTAAGTACACTGTAGCCAAATGAAGGCTCGGCATGCCTAATGGCCGCGGTTAGGCGCTGGTAGCCTTGGTCGGCATTGAGCGAAAATCGTTTTTTATAAATCTCACCGTAAAACTCATCTAGGCGATCTTCATGCAGCTGTATTTCCTTTTGCCATTGGTCTACATTTTCTTTTTTAAAATATTTGTAAGAGACTATTTCATCATACCATTCTTTGGCCAGTTGCCCTCCGGTTTTAATACCACTATTGCGGCTGGCACCAGCACCTAGTATAAAACAAAAGCGGGTGTCTGCATTCTCATCGTGTATGGAGCGAAAGAGATTGGCAAATTCTTTTACGGGTATAAATTCCATAGTCCTATTAGTAGTTTGCGCGAAGGTAATTCTAGTAAGATATGATTAAGTAAAAGATGTGAAACTAATACATAGCTATAGCTGCATAAAAATATTACTCATGCATTTAGTTTTCACTTGCCACACTTAGCGGCATTTGCCTATAATGGTCGCCTAGTTTTAGCAAACACTCCATTATATTATGTGCTACTCGCAGGCAGCGTTTCACATTATCATCGTTGCATGTAAGTAGCAGTTCAGGTGTAATTATAAAGTTTTCGTCCGTTTCTCTTGCTCTAAGAGTTTGCATTTTAAAATCTGTTTCCATTGCTATAAGTCGGGCTTGGAAGAGCATATCTTGATGCGCATATTCAAGCTCATCTATCACCTGCGCTAACGTTTCGTGGTATCTTATGTTCATTGCGTTTTTCATACATCGTAGCCCTCATCTTTTAACACGTTCAATTCTAAATCCAATTGATTGTAAAGCTGCACTAAAGCATGTATGCAGGTGTCATCAATATGTTTCAGTTCATTCATATCCACTATTGGCACATTTCCATTCCTTTTAATATCGTCATACAGATTTTTATTAGTAAGTGCAAGGTGCAAATCACGAGCGGCACAGGTGGTATCTACCCATGCATTGTTCATTATCATTGCCATGTCCTCAATCAGTTGTTTGTAGCTAGCATCCATGGTGCAAATTAAATAAATTTCAGAAATGGAAAAATTTAGTTTGTTAAAGAGTGCTTGCCGCCATACTCCTGCTAATTTAACGCAGCATAATTCGTGCGCTCTATATTGGCAGTTTGCCGGGACTATGTTGAGGCCACTTTGTGACAATTAAAATCATCTCTAGGTGCCAAGGCTATTCCAATGATTCCCCTCACCTACCCATCATTTTAATTTTAGCCGCAAACGTATACCCAATAGTCCTAGCTCTTAGCTTGGCATCTTCTGCCTTTGAGCCTGCAAATAGCTCATCAACGGTACCGCAAAAAAGCAATAACCATCGCTCAAAATGTTCATCTTTTAATGGCATATGGGCATGCTTATCAAACACATTGGTGGTATAGCCAGGCTCATCCAAAAGAGCAA
>JANOAX010000084.1:0-7316 GCA_031411335.1 Bacteroidota bacterium | reverse complement strand
TCTGTGATGTAAGGCAATCCCGACCAAGTATGCACTACCAAATCATGAAATGTATCATTTCCTTTTGGATTGATGACATACAGCAAAGAAGTAATTTGAGGAAACGTTTGCTCGAGATGCTTCAGTAATCCTTCCAGCTTTTCGCGATCATTTTTATACACCATCACAATTACCATCAATCCACCCGCCAACGTATTTCGAATGATGAGTCCGCGCATCATTCCTTCTTTATGACGAATATTCATGAAAGGCATTTCATTCGTAAGACAGTATTCTCGTACCGCTAATCGAATAGTATTGGAAGGATCTGGTTGCAAATAGCAATTTTCTATATCGAGGACCTTATCAAATTTACCTGCAATATGAAATCCTAATCCAGGACCTGAAATTTCATTGGTTGATGAAAATTCTTCAAAGTTGAGCCACTTTCTATCGGCAAAGGAAAAATCTAATTTATTTCGATAATGCTTTGTGAGTGATGAGCCCAGAATAGGAATTAAATTTACATTCTCGAATTTCCCAATACGCTCTAGGGCGTCTTTTACTTGTTTTTCCTTAAATGTAAGCTGACTAGCATAATCCAAATACTGCCATTTACAGCCTCCACAAGTTCCAAAATGCTCACAAAAAGGCTCTACTCGAAGAGAGGAAGGCTTCTTCACTACCGTCACTTCAGCCTCGATATAAGATTTTTTCTTCTTCTTCACATACACATCTACGATATCTCCTGGTACGGCTTTATCAATAAAAACCACCATGCCTTCGTGCTTAGCCATCGCTTTGCCCTCGTCGGCCATCTCAATCACTTCTAAATCAGTTAGAATTTTTCCTTTCAAAATATGCAACGTTTACCGCTAAAAAACCGTCCTTTTACAAAACAGATACCATTTGTTAGCTAATTAGTTTGCAAATTTAGATAACTTTGAAGAGTCTCAGGTCGATGAAACGAAAGCTACTTGTATTTATTTTTCTTTTTTCAGCAAATTGGGTGAGTGCCTTCCATATTGCAGGGGGAGATCTTACGTCAAAATGGCTTTTTGGGAATACTTTTGAAATAAAACTCACGCTCTACAGAGATTGTTCCAATCCGAATGCTTCTTATTTTGATCCAACCATCATTATTGCCGCTTATACCCTAAATAGCAGTGTGCTACAAGATTCTTTTCATATCGATTTAGCCAGTGTTGTTCCACTTGAGTATTCAGGATTAGGATGTGTGCAACCTCCTGCCATTTGCATGCAAGCGGGTACTTATGTCAGAAACATACAGCTGCCTGCAGGTTCGGGTGGGTATTATTTGGTTTGGGAAAGATGCTGTCGAAATATTGCGGTAATTAATCTTCAAGTTCCAAGTCAAACAGGAATGGCGTTTTATCATGAAATGGCTGATCCTATTTTAGCCAACTCGAGTCCAACTTTCGATAGTCCTCCACTTCCCTATACTTGTGTTGGTCAGTTATTCCGCTTTAGTTTTCATGCATCCGATACGGATGGAGATTCACTCGTTTATGAAATGAGCACTCCTCTTGCAGGTGGAAATTCAAGTAATCAGAGTCCAAACCCATTTAGTTATCTAAACTCTCCCGGCGGACAAAATTTAATTCCCGAACCTAGTCCTTATGCTAATTCAATTTGGGATTTTGGGTATGGTATTTCAGATGTTTGTGGAAGTGCTGTTCCGCTTGTAATGGATCCAACAACCGGAATAGTGGAAGGGGTGCCTGATGTTCCTGGTTTCTATGCTATGGCTGCAACAATTTATGAGTACAGAAATGGAATCCTCATTGGAGTGGTGAGAAGAGAAATAGAATTTACAGTTTTACTTTGCGAGGGCAATGCACAACCGAATTTATCAGCATCCGTAAAAAATGCGGACTACGAAATTTATGCAACCGATACACTGTGTTTCGATGTAACGGCTCGAGATCCGGATGGTGATTCATTGTATTTGATTTACAAAGGAGATATTTTCAGTAATTCTCCCGCAGTAGGATTACCTCCATCTTATGCTGTAACTTCTGACACGAGTGGAATCGATTCTATTCGAGTGCAATTTTGCTGGACAACACAGTGCAATCAGGCACGTGATTCAGCGTATAAAGTTCAATATGAAATAACAGATAATGGTTGCCCCCTTCCACTTACATCATTGGGAAAAGTTACCATCCTTGTTAAACCTGTACCAATTATTGAAAAACCAAATCTGCTTTGCTTGGAATTGCAAAACACATTAGTTAAAGTCAATAAAAATCCGCAGCCGGAAATAATTCCGCGCTATTTTTTAAATTACAAATTATTTCGAAGTGTGAGTGGAAGCAACTTCCAATTGTTACAAACAGTTGAAGACCCTTCTCAATTTACTTTTGTTGATTCGGGAGCAAGTAATCCGTTACTTCTTGACTATTGTTATTATGTTATCGCCACCAACAGTTGTGGTGTAGAAAGTTTTCACTCGGATACGCTCTGTAGTATTACACAAATGAATGAAAATGTAAATTACATCGAAAGTGTTAGTGTCACTGCAAAAAATCGTGTTGAGCTGGATTGGGAAGATTTTCCAGATGGCATGTATGGCACGTATGTTATCGAAAAAAGAATAAACGAACCCAATTCAGTTTATCAAGAAATAGGTCGACTCAACAATTACTCGAAATATACATGGGAAGATAATGATGTATTTACTTCCAACTATTCATATTGCTATCGAATGAAAAATATTAATTTTTGCGAAAACGAAAGTGAATACAGTAATGAAGCCTGTACTATTTTATTGCAAGGTGAAAGCACTCAATTTTCGAATCGGTTAAAATGGAATGAATATATTCAGTGGAAAGGAAGTGTTTTGAATTATAATTTAGGTCGTGTAAAAGATGATAATAATTTAGCGACAACTTTTATACCCTATGTTCAACTGCCGACTAACTTTCAAATTTTTGAAGATGAAAACATTCCTTTGCAAGGAGGAGTTTATTATTATAAAATTCAAGCAACTGAAGGTCAAGGCGGCAATAATGGAACGAGTTTTTCCAATGAAGTAGAATTAGTACAACCTCCGTTACTTTATATTCCCAATGCTTTCTCACCAAACGATGATGGTGGAAATAATACTTGGGGACCTGCATTTTCATTTGTCAAATCATTTGAAATTTCTGTTTACAATCGATGGGGACAAAAAGTTTTTTCATCGGCAAGTTTAAACACTTCTTGGGATGGAAAATACAATGGCGTTGAGTGTCAACAAGGCGTTTATTTATTTAAAATTAAATTCTACGGTTTTTCATCTGCTGATCCCATCGAAAAAATGGGTACAGTGACTCTTCTTCGATAGATTTTGTAGTCTTTTTTGATAGGTTCACTACTCTTGATTTCATACCTTTGCACTAATTCTGAAAAACATGCGATTCGAATCTTCCATCTTGACCAGCGAGCAAGCCATTGAACTTGAAAATAAATACGGTGCTCATAATTATCACCCTTTACCTGTTGTCATTAGCAGAGGGGAAGGAGTGTTTTTATGGGATGTAGAAGGGAAAAGATATTATGATTTTTTAGCTGCTTATTCTGCCGTAAATCAGGGACATTGTCATCCTCGCATCATTCGAGCCTTGATAGATCAAGCTTCTAAATTAACACTTACTTCGCGCGCCTTTCACAATGATGTTTTAGGGGAATACGAAGAATTCATGACACAACTTTTTGGATTTGATAAACTCTTGCCAATGAATACAGGCGTAGAAGGTGGAGAGACTGCAATTAAACTTGCACGTCGTTGGGGTTATGATGTGAAAGGAGTAAAAAAACACGAAGCGAAAATTATTTTTGCAGAAGGAAATTTTTGGGGAAGAACTTTATCTGCTATCTCTGCTAGTACAGATCCAACTAGTTATACTGGATTTGGTCCTTATATGCCCGGTTTCGAAATTGTGCCATACAATGATATTCCTGCTCTAGAAAAAGCATTTGAAGATCCCAACGTAGTTGCATTTATGGTGGAACCCATCCAAGGAGAAGCAGGTGTTGTTGTTCCGGATGAAGGGTATTTGAAAAAAGTAAGTGCATTGTGTAAAGCAAAAAATGTTTTGTTCATTGCAGATGAGGTACAAACTGGAATTGCACGTACTGGTAAGATGTTAGCATGTGATCACGAAGGAGTAAAACCAGATATTTTAATTTTAGGAAAAGCTTTATCAGGAGGTGTGATGCCTGTTTCAGCCGTGTTGGCAAACGATGAAATCATGTTAACGATTCATCCCGGCGAACATGGTTCTACTTACGGTGGAAATCCTTTAGCCTGTAAAGTAGCCATGGCTGCTATGCAAGTGGTGTTAGATGAAAAACTGGCTGAAAATGCAAAGGTACTCGGCGAATTATTCCGCAGTGAAATGCGTAAAATAAAATCAGATCGAGTAAAGTTAATCAGAGGAAAAGGATTATTTAACGCCGTTATTATTGAAGAGAAAGATGGAATTAGCGCCTTAGATATCTGTATTAAACTCAAAGAAAATGGCTTGTTGGCAAAACCAACGCATGGCGATATCATTCGATTTGCACCGCCACTTGTCATCAATGAAGAACAACTATTAGAATGTTGTTCTATCATACGCAGAACGATAGAAGGTTTGTAAAAAAACTATTTTTTCACTCTTGATTAAGCTATCTCCTCTGGATTGGGCTTCTTTAAAACGGCAGCCATAATCAAAGAGATGATGGTTCCAATAAGAATAGATCCTAATAATGTCCAAGTGAACATCCAAAATGGAGTTTGAAATTTTGCACTTTGATTAAGTGCTTGTTCAATTTGTTCCTCCGGCATGCCCATCTCCAACATTTTATTCATTTGCTTTTCCTGAACAAAAGTCATGAATTCAGGGTCAATTACACTCACATATAAAACAGTATAAGCTGCTGTAATAATACCTCCAATTACACAAATTAATAAACCAAGCTTAAATACATCTGAAAACTTCATCCATCCATTACCAATGGTTGCTTTGTATTCTTTAGAAGCCAATACAATACAAACAATGGGAATAATCATACTCAAAAGGTTAAAAACCCAGCTAAAATCAGATCGGGTTAGGTCAGTTACAAACATCAAAAGTCCCCAAACAATGTTAATACCGCTGTATATTAAAGCGTACTTAAGTGCAATTTTCATGGTTTATGTTGCTTAATTTTACATCAAAGAAAAGTCTTTCTGAACAAAGAACAAATTTATGTTTGTTAAAGCCATAGAAGAAATCAACCGTTTTACTCGTCCTATCCATACGATTATGCGTACTTATGGCTCGAGTAAAGTGTTCCCTGGCGCCTCTACTCTATTCTTTGTCAATGAAGAAGGTGTAGCTATTACTTGTCGACATGTTGCGGAGCAGATCTTACATTCTGAAAAAATCAATCAACAATATTTAATTTTTACTCAAGCTCGATTTCGCTTAAATAAAGATGAGAATTACGAATCCAATTTAAAAGAATTGGAATTGTCGAATAAATACACGCCTGAAACCGTCATTCAAGCTAGACATTTTTTTGCTGACTGCTTTGATAAAATATCTGGATATGAATGTTTTATACACCCATTAGTGGATTTGGCCATTATCAAATTCAAAGGATTTACTCAACGTTATTATCATAACTATGCTCGTTTTATTGCCGATGATCAATTGGCTAAGCCAGGCCGAATGTTATGCAGATCAGGTTATCCTTTTCCAGAATTCAGCAATTACACTTACAATTACCAAAAAGATGATATTGAATGGACGAGAGAAGGAAATCCAAGAACACCTTCTTTTCCAATTGAAGGAATCATTACCAGATTAATTAAACAACATGGTCTCATTGCAGGTATCGAGCTAAGTTCTCCGGGATTAAGAGGACAAAGCGGTGGGCCTTTATTTGATCCAGATGGATTGGTGTATGGGATGCAAAGTTCAACAAGACATTTGCATTTAGGTTTCGACTTAGAAAATCATGAAATCCCGAATGGCCCATCTTCAAAAAGAGTGACGAATACTCCGTTTTTACATGTGGGCCAATGTGTACATGTTGGTATCATTAAAAACTTTTTACGAGAGCATAATATTAAATACTACGAAGCTTAGATTAAAAAAAATGATTCTTTTCAATTAATCACAAACCAAATGCGCTGCGTCTTCACCTACTTGTGTTCCGATGGCAACGCCCATCCCTCCCATCCTAACGGCACAGCATATCCGTTCTTCTACTCTTTTGATAATCGAAGATTTTATAGGCCCTAGTCCCATGATTCCACTCCAGCGTTGATCAATTTCAAAAGGTTGGTTTGGCAGTATCATAGTCGACAAAAGTTTTTCTAGATGGTCTTGCACGGTGGATGTGAGTCCGAACTCAAAAGTGTTCTCCGTTTTAAAATCAAGATTTCTTCCTCCTCCAAACAAGAGCCGATCGCCTACATTTCTAAAATAATAATACCCTTTTTCATAATGAAAAGTTCCCTTAACTTTAAGCTGAGGAATGGGCTTCGTGATTAACACTTGCGCTCTTCCAGGTTCCACTAAAGCATCGGGCAACAACTGCCTTGCAAATGCATTTGTCGTAATTAAAAGTTGTTGAGTAGGAATGCTAAATCCATTGCCAGTTTCTACTAACAAACAATCTTCCTTTTGATGCCATCCTTTGATTTCAATACCATTCAACACTTCAATATTTTTATTTCGAACCAAGGAGAGCAAACTCTTCATCATTTTACCGGTATCGATTTGTCCTTCGCCAATATTCTTGATCAGATTACGAACTCCTGCAAAACCGAATTTTTCTACTTCGGATGAAGCCTTTTGATAAATATATTTCATTCCGCTGATGGATGCTAACTGTTGATTAAAATCGTCCATCCTACTTAAACATTCATTCCAAATCTCATCTTCTTGAGAAGTAAATAATTCATATCCGCCCAATTCTTCATAGCCTAAATTTACATCTCCAACAATTGACCTTAATTTTTGGAGTCCTTCCCATCTTTTCTGAACTAGATCAAACACCTCCTTTTCAGAAGTTTTTTTTAAGTCATCCATTAATTCAGTCATGCTCCCAAAACAAGCAAAGCCCGCATTTCTTGTACTTGCTCCATAGGGCAAAATTTGACCACGATCTACCACTACTATTTTCCAATGCGGTTTTAACAATTGTGCTGTTCTGGCGGAGTTCAGGCCAACAATCCCCGCTCCAACAATCAGCAAATCAACACCTTCAAAATATGTTTGACGCTCCCAAAAACTCAAACTACTTGTATTTTCCATCATAACATTGTTCTTCTTTAGGTAAAAAACACTGCAAGTATA
>JANOAX010000083.1:0-3380 GCA_031411335.1 Bacteroidota bacterium | reverse complement strand
GGATTTTGAACTGGAAGCTGCTATTGTAATTTACCTTCGTAAAATTTATTATCCCACAGGGTTTCAATTTCCATTAATGCCTATCGATAATGATATTGCACAAGTAGAGTTCTTTCGGGAGGCAGCAACCATTATCATGCTGTTGTGCATCGGAATACTTGTAGGGAAAACGGTTTCGCAAAAATTTGCCTTTTTCATTTTCTGCTTTGCAGTATGGGATTTATTTTATTATATTTTTCTTAAGTTGCTGATCGACTGGCCTAAATCTTTACTAACTTGGGATATTCTCTTCCTCATTCCGGTACCTTGGGTTGGGCCCGTTATTGCTCCTTGTATAGTGTCTGCAACTATGATAATTCTAACTCTTTTAATTGTCTATTACAGCGAAAAAAGAATTAATACAAGAATTAATGGGAAGGAATGGGGTCTTCTTAGTCTAGGAAGTTTAACTGTGATCGCTTCTTTTGTTTGGGATTATTTTCAATTCCATCGGAAAGTATATGCTGACCAAGTTACCTGGACGCTATCAAACGAAACTTCCTTGTTTCAAGAAATCTCAACCTATGTGCCTAATGAATTTAATTGGGGGTTATTTATAGCTGGAGAGTTAATTATTATTTACTCAATGTGGTTGTATGTAAAAAGGATGGGGTCTTTTGAAAAGTAAAATTACGTAACTGTATTGTTTGTTAAAATGGAACCTGCCTGCTGCAGGCAGGCACGGACCCCGCAGTTCAGCGGGGCAAGTGACACGGATTATTTGGATTTTCACGGATTTAGTTGTATTTTTCAATGGGTTTATAAATTGTAAATTGAATTTTTTTTATTAACTTGAGCTTGCTATAAAGTTCAGCATTGTGAATTAAAATTTGTCCAGCGCAGCCTTAGCGCCTCCGCGCCTTTGCGAGCCAATATTGCGTCTCTTCTTAGCTGTAAGCCATCTATGCATCTTTTCGTATAATTATTCGAATTTCAGAATTGATTTATTTATCCTTTATTTTTCTTCTTCTTTGTTTTCTTAAATTTATCTTGCACATAACTCACTCCTACCCCACATCGGAGAAAGTTGAAACTAGTTTTGAAATTAATGGAGGAGCTAGCATTAAAGTACCATTTTTTTTTGATCAGCGTGCGAAAGTTAAGACCAATGCTAGGAGCTAATTGCATATACTTTGAACCTATTTCTTCACTTTCATAATTAAAACTTCTAGGTATTGAATCTAAATGACCACCTGGTAAAATTCTGTATTCACTTCCTGAATAGTTATCTCGTAAAAAACAAAGAAATTCAAACCCACCTCTAATTGATAAATCATATTTCTCTCTTCTAATAAATTGATAATCGTAATTAATGGGTAAAAAGAGCAATTGAGTTTTTTGATGAATAGTTAGTCTTGGGCTGGAACCTTGTAGTTTAATTACATAAATTGCTGCTGTATCTACATTATAGTTGAATCTTTTATTGTAAGTAAGGTATCCAAGTCCTAGAAGTAAATTCGATCTTTTAGTATATTGAATTTTATAATGCAATTCTAATTGATTAGCTACACGATTGACCTTGTAAGTATGACCGAATTTAATCAATGCTGGTCCAGCAAGAATAGTGAAATCGTAATATTTTTGAGCCATTGATTTGGAACCTAAACTGAAAAGTAAGATAAATGTCAAAATAGAAATTCTCATTTTTGATGAACGGAATTATCGATTAAATAGTATTAGAATTTGGTTTTTAGAGCAAGTGAAATATCCCGAAATTAGTATTACTGAAATGGAACACGGATGACACGGATTAAGAGGATTTTCACTGATTTGATTTTATTTGCGACAAAGTTTTCTCGTTAAGGCACGAGCTCTCGCTAAATTTTCTCGCAAAGTCGCAAAGTCGCAAAGTTCTCTATTGAATTTTAGGCAATTTTTTAGAGACAATTTCTCCGTGTTTCTCTGTTTCTCCGTGACTCCGTGGTAAATAAGTAAATTTACTCTTGCATTTAGAAGCCAGTGTCAGCAGCCAGCATCCAAAAGCCAGAAGCTAACCCCTCATGCGAAAAACAAATCGCCCCAACCTAGCAACCACAAACGGAATCAAGAAAAACAAAATTGTCGCCAATCCCCAAAACACATAGGGTCCATTTTCTGCTTCTATCATTTCTTCATTTACCAGAAAGCTGATGAAAGGATCCACGCCAAAAAGTAAAATAAAGATGAGTAACAGAATGCCAAAGATCATGGCAAAATAATAGGCTTTGCGATCTTTGATTTCCTGATTTGGATTTCTCTTTTTTAAACGACGCAAGGCCGTCTTGACTAAAATAGCCCATGCAAAGAAGAAGAGTACCCACGTGAGCCACTCTAGAAGCAAAGTAATGGTTGCTGATGATCCTTCCATCTCCCTAAACAGGTATGCCTGCCTTTCTATAAAGTTTCACCATCAACCAAGCCGGACCAATCAACAGAAATTGCAAATCTTTTAAAAAGGATGGTTTCTTTCCCTCTATTTTATGTCCCAAAAATTGACCAATCCAGGCCGAAACAAATAATACTATGAATATTGAAAAGCGATGTTCATAGAAATGCACATTGATGTAGAAGGCTATGGTAATACAAATCAGCCCCCAGATGAGCATTCCTATCCACAATGTTTTTGAAAATATAAAGTAATATACAGTGAGTAGAAGAAGTGATAGTATGGCTAAGTTTCCAAAAAGTGGTACAGTAATACAAAATAAAAATTCAACAATGCTGAAGAAGATCACAGGGACGCAAATCCAATGAATTAGAATATTTTGAGGGTTGAGGTGGCTTTCAGAATATTCATCCAAGAGTGATTGAAGTGTACGCATTTTGAATTATTTAAATATTTTCAAAAATAATGGATAAATGAATGCTTGCAACCACTATTTTTGGTTCATGCGAATATTTCTGCTTCTATGCTTTGTGTTTATCGTTTCCTGCCAAGGGAATAGGGTTGAACATTCAAAAGTAGATTCTATTTCTGAAGATACTGCTGCTCCTATAGAAAAATCAGGACATTCTTTTAGCAATCAGCCTAGTCAATTGGATGCGAATTTGCATTATTCAGTCTACTACCCTACCCGTTTCTTATCAAAAGAAAAGTTTCCCCTACTGATTTTATTCGATCCGCACGGTGATCCCGATTTTCCTTTGGAGAAATATAAATCATTAGCGAATGTCTATGATTTTATTTTAATAGCTTCTAAAGAATCAAAAAATGGAAACAGTGCTGAGCAAACCGCAAATATTATTCAATCGATGTTATATCAATGCCGGTTGATAGAAAAAGTAGATACAAATCAAATTTTCGCTGGAGGATTTAGCGGGGGTGCACGCGTCGCCTCTATGCTAGCGCTTTCTTCTGCAAG
>JANOAX010000082.1:0-15871 GCA_031411335.1 Bacteroidota bacterium | reverse complement strand
CCCATATCCTCTTCAATCCATCCTGTTAAGTTTCCAATAGCACGGAGCGGTGCTTTCAAGTCGTGAGAAACTACATAAGCGAATTTGTCGAGCTCAGAAATTGTTTTCTCCAAATTCTTCATGTAACGATTCATTTTCTCTTCGGCCAATTTTCGAGGAGTGATATCACTTTCGATATAGATATATTTCGCTTCGGTATCGGTATCGGCATCGGAAGCAATTGGAGTCATTGTAATTTGTGTCCAGAATGGTTCACCTGATTTCTTATACTTTAAAAGTTCACAAGAAAAAGCTTCATGATTTGTAATGGCTAGGTTTAATGCAGCAATTGTATCTTGATTCGATTTTTTTCCTGTTAAAAGTTGATGTGGGTTATTTCCAACAATATCATCAAAAGTAAATCCTGTAAGGCGAACAAATCCATCATTCACCCATTCTGCAATTCCTTTGCTGTTGGTAATAATGATTGCATTATCTGCTTTACTCGCTACAATAGAAAGTTTATGTAATTCCTTATTCGCTTCTCTCAACTCATTTCGTTGCACTGTTATTCTCTCAATAACAACATTTTTTCCGCTCTCCAGATAATTCATCTGAGCAGAAAGAATTAACATGGCTAAAAAGAAAGTGGTGAGGTAATCGATATTTATTAATTCAGCGGTATCTCCAATCAGTGCATAGGATATTAAGTCAGTATATTCTGTGGCATACCAAAAGAAAACAATATTAATAGCGATGAGGGTAAACACGATTTTACCGGCAGTATTCCCTAGCAGCATGTATCCAAGCAACATGAGTCCGGCCATATACATGATTGCCGAAGCTCGAATACCTCCAGAATAATAAGAAATGATATGAAGTGTAGAGAAAGCACCCAGCACGATCACGTAATATGCAAGTCGATGATTTTTATGAAATGGCAGGTAGAAATAATTTGCAACTAGTACTAAACCAAGAATTCCTATAAGGATACCCGCAAAATTACCCACATCTACCACATACCAAGCTTGGAAAAATGCGTAAAAAATAACTGCTGCTGCAGTGATGGTTGTTGTTCTAAACAGACGGTATCTCTGACGTGCGATGAGATCATCAGCAGGGATGCTGTTATGGTACTTTTCGTTATTCTTGAATATATTTAGATTACGCATTTTAATTTCTTAACCGCTTAGCCCTTTTTTGTTTGTTTTATTAATTCTACATTTGACAACGCAGAATACCAGAAAAAGAATATTCACTAATGTTGTGTACGAACATTTGCTTTAGTTGTTACAATACTTATAAATAAATAAGCTATGAGCGAACAAACTATCACTATTCTTCACGTGGAGGATGATCAGGTTGACAAAATGGTTATTGAGAGAGTAATTAAAAGACTTAATCTCACTAATAATTTACTGCACGCATCGAATGGCGAAGAGGCTTTGGATGTGCTGCGAGGAACCAATGGAAAAGAGAAGTTGGAGCAATTACCACATGTAATTTTGCTGGACATCAACATGCCAAAAATGAATGGACTAGAGTTCTTAAAAGAACTGAGAAGCGATCCTTCAATTAATTTCATTAGTGTTTTTGTGTTAACCACCTCTAATGATGATTATGACAGAAAAGAAGCATACCAACATAATGTTGCTGGATATTTTGTAAAGCCGGTAGACATTAGTCAGTTTGAAACCACCTTTCTGACTTTATCGAATTTTTGGAAGATTTGCGTTTGGCCATAAAAAAGGATTTACTGTTAAAATTAGATTTCAACAATAAATCCTTGTATTATTTTGATCTTAATTAGACCTTTTGACGCTTATCCATTTTAAAATACCGGTTTATCTCTTTCATTGAAGTACCGGTATCAGCCATTGCCAAAGGCAATTGTTGAGCAATTTGATTCAACAATCCATTAATATCCTCCTTGCTCATATGCAATGAAAGGGGAATTCTCATACCTGTATTATTGTAAGAAACAGAAGGGAAAACCGAGAGGTTTACATAGTATCCATTATTTACAAGTCGACTTACCATATTGTATCCCATTTGTGGTTTGCCCAGGCAAACAAATCTCACTGGCGAAATATCATCTGAAATCATTGGGATTTCAAGAAGCTTGGCTGTTTGATTAAAATATTTAATTCGGTCTTGCAATTGTTTTTGCAACGTGTAAATTTCCGAAGACAAATGAATTTTGGCGGAGGCTACTGCTGCGCCGAGAATAGGCGGAGGAATTTGAATTGAAAAAATTGACGTTTTGCCGTAATCATGTACACGACGAAATTCTTCTTCATTTGGAAAAATCATTACACCACCGCTTGCTCCAAACGCTTTACCTAATGACGTTGTTAAATACATGCGATCATGTTTAGGCACTTCACTTCTAACATAGCCTGCACCGTTTTCACCTGACCAACTCATTCCATGTGCATCATCGATGTACAAATGAAGTTGTTCATAAACATCCATCAACTTAACGATTTCTTTAACGGGAGCTAAATCACCAAACATCGAATAAACTCCATCCGACAAATACCAGATTTTTTTATGCGTAAGACTTAATTCTTTCACGCGATCTTCAAGTAAGTCCAATCGATTATGACGAATAATTTCCACATGAATATTTCTTTCCTTCAACAAGGAGACAGCCATTTGAACACTTGAATGAACGCTAACGTCCATTACGATGGCATCTTCATCACCAATAAGAATTGGAAGATTGCTTAAATGCCCAAGTGTAGTCGTATTAAAAACAGCAGCAGGAGCATCAAATATTTTAGCTAATTTTTCCTCTAACTCACCATACAGTGGAGAGGAGAGATACGAGCGGGAAGATGAAAACTGTACACCGAAACGAGTAATTGCATCAATTGCTCCACCCATCAATCGTTGGTCAAGATCGAGACCGAGGTAACTGCAAGAACTAAAGTTCTTCAGTTTTTTTCCTTTTAGTGTCACATGACGACCATCAAATTCGTCATCTTCCACTGTTTGTAATATAATTCCTAACTTTTTACCTGAAATAGAAACTTCGTCTAGCAATTCGAGAATTTGTTCGTGCTTACTTTTTACACTGTTGCCAACTTCCATACGTCATTTAGTTTTTTTTGAAGCAATATATGAAAAATTTCTTCCCATACAAGCTCTGCTAAAATTAGTTTAGAGATGGAATTAATTATCTTTCAAAGCAGACAGTTATTAACCTAACAATGTTAATTGAAAGCGACGCCGTTATCAAAAGAAAATTCGCACCAGTTCATGGAAACTTTAAAAAGAAAAAAGAACATATAAGGCGTAAAAACAGGAACTAGTTGAGTTTTGCTGTGGAAATTGCTTCCTTCACTTTTAACTCAAAGCCATTACTTCGTATATCCCCAAGAGTTACCATACATGGGCTTTCAAGGACTAAGTTTTGTGATAAGTTTAAAACTTGAGATGTGCCTGCTTTATTTACTACTAATTTACTGATAACATTTTGTTTAGGTTGAGTTTGGAAAACACCTGTCTCTTGTGGATTAGAGTTCAAATAATAATAATAGGTTGCTCCTGAGTTAAAACTTCTTTTTTCGGTTTGGATATTTCCTTTTGAACCGCTTGAGTATATTCCTTCTGGATGACCAATTGCAAGCATGGCATTATTTTCCAAAACGAACTCGCCTTCACCTTTCACCACTACTTTCTCGCAATACAATTCAGCACCTTCGCTAATTTGAAATGTGTATCCTTTTGAAATATCACCAAATGTTTCACCTTTTATTTGCAATACATGGCTATTTGCGACCGTAACATTTCCAAGATTTACTTTACACAATGGTTTTTGAATCCATCTAGAAGTTCCAGTACCTGACATTAAAAATTCTGAATTTGCACTTCTATCCGTAGTGAAAATACCATTCAATAAAATGACATCTTCCTTAACATTCATCTTTAAACCTGCTTTTGATTTTGACTTTTCCAATTTTACATCGTAGAATTCACCTCCTTTCAAGATAAAATCTTGTGCAACAGAACAAGTTAAAATCCCATTGGTCGCGCCAGAAAATAAACCACCCATTTGAATAAAACTTCCCTTAATGTTTAAAGAATTATAACCACTGAAGAAAACTCCTGAAAGATCTTTTCCCGTTTTCCTAATTTCAAAATCACCTTGAATCTGCTCGACTTTTCCACCAAGATCAAGAGAAGAAACATCTGTTGCATCTAACACAAGATTTCCAAAATTAATTTCAGGTCGGAATGTGCCGGATCCATATTTGAAAAACAACTGAGTAGACTTCGGACCTAACCTATTCTTTAATCCTGGAAACCAGCCTGTGCTATTATGAATATACATGGCACCATTATCCATATAAAACTCATTGAAAGAGTAAAAATCATTTATGGAAGTATCCATCTGAAGAACACCACCAAAAGCAACATACATTGCATTCAATCTTAATGGGGAAGTAATTCGCAATTCACCACCTTTTTCGATTACTAAGGTTTGCAGATTAGAACCTGTACTACTTATCATCCTATGTCCTGATTGAATAAAGTAACTGTTACGTACTTCATTCATTTGTCGAGGAGGCATTCCTGAACCATCTCTTTTTGAATTCCAAGAATTCACTTTACTCAACGGAAAATTACCCATTGAATAAAAGGGGATATTTGATTGCACAAATCGCTTTCCAATTGGATCACCAACGACAGGCAAATAGGAAATTGCACCTATTCGAATTTCTTTACACATAGCATCCACTGTTCCAGGCGTTGAATTCGCATTGGTAAGTACATCAAAAGTTAACCAAAAGAAATTTTTTCCTGGCAATAAAGTTTGACTTGCGGAAAACACAAAGGGTTTGTCATTAAGAGTAGGTATCGTAGTCCCTACAATTTGCTGAATGGAAAAATCAGGATCATTCCCTGTATACCATAAACGGGCATTTTCTATATTTTGTTCAATAGGCATGGAAGTACCAATAGCAGAGAATGTAAATGAATTCACTTTCACTGGTGTCCCTTTACCACTTGTCTCTACCACAACACCAATTACTTTTTGATTAATACTTCCTCTCAATACACCACTTGTATCTTGAAAAGTAGTGGCTTGTTTAAAAGTCATTGATGTGGCTGCTCTCCCCTCTTCCTTTTTTGTGAGATTGAAAACAACTATTAATAAAACTACCAAGCCTGAAATGGCGGCTGTGGTTGCAATAAAAGTCAGACGAAGTTTTGTCTTAAGTGCAGTTTGTTGACGTAAATTTTTTCTTGCCATGATGGGCTTATTGTTTTATGCCATCTTATACTCGAATTTCAGCCAAAAGGTTTTGCAGAGAAAATTGAAACAGTAGACACCATCTCCTGATACTTTGAAGGACAAAAAAATAGCTGAATCTTTTCAGAAACAGCTATTTCATTGATTTATATATAATTATAGATTTCCTCGTAAGGCTTGTTCTCTTTCGATGGCTTCAAACAAAGCTTTGAAATTTCCTTTACCGAAGGAACGAGCGCCTTTACGCTGAATGATTTCAAAAAAGACAGTAGGTCGATCCTCCACCGGTTTCGTAAACAATTGAAGCAAGTACCCTTCATCATCACGATCCACGAGAATGCCTAATTTGGCTAGATCATCCATATCCTCGTCAATTTTTCCAATTCTTGTTTTAAGATCGTCGTAATAGGTCATTGGGACTTGCAAAAATTCTACGCCACGTTCTTTCAACATACTTACCGTTTCAATAATATTACTAGTAGCGATGGCAATGTGTTGCACACCTGCACCGTGATAAAATTCAAGATACTCGTCGATTTGCGATTTCTTTTTTCCTTCTGCAGGTTCATTAATTGGAAATTTCACATATCCATTACCGTTAGAAACCACTTTTGACATCAGTGCACTGTATTCTGTGCTGATGTCCTTGTCATCAAACGTAAGGATCATTTTGAATCCCATCACGTCTTCATAAAACTTAACCCAATCATTCATCTTCCCTAACTCTACATTGCCTACACAATGATCGATGTATTCAAAACCCACTGGAGTAGATTTTGAAGAAGAAGAAATGGCTTTAAATCCAGGAAGAAAAACTCCTTTATAATTTTTTCTTTCTACAAACTTATGGATGGTTTCTCCATAGGTATGGATGGCCGAAATTTTCACTTCACCAAAATCATCTGTAATAGTTTGTGGTTCTGTATGCGCCTTGGCTCCTCTAGCCATGGTTTCATAAAAAGATTTTTCTGCATCATCCACCCACAACGCTAACACTTTTACTCCGTCACCATGATTTGCCACATGGTTAGTGATTTCATGATTAGGATGGAGCGCGGTTGTCAATACGAAACGAACTTTACCTTGCTGCAAAACATAGGAAGCTCTATCGCGAACTCCTGTTTCTGGTCCAGCATAAGCAATGAGCTGAAAACCAAAAGCATGCTGATAGTAATACGCAGATTGTTTGGCATTTCCAACAAAAAATTCGATGTGATCGGTACCATTTAGAGGAAGGAAGTCAGTTGACATATTATTCTTATTTATAGCTACAAAATTACGATTTTATGCCCAAATCATCCACAAAATAAACCTGAAAAAGCAGTTCTCCAATGAATTATTCTTCTTCTTTTCGGGCTTTAGGATGATGATCCCATCGCAATTGGTCCAACAATTCCTCGAATACCTGAGTAAACTCTGTAATGGGCACTGGAGGTGATTCATGATTCAATAAAATTTTCTTTCTCGGCTTTTTATCTGCTATCCATAAAGTATAGACTGGGAAGTCAGCAAGATATGGATTGGAATAAGAAGAATCCATGGCCTCCATTTTATTTTCACGAATTGCCTCAAGCAAATAAGTAAGTTGCTCACTCGATAATCGAGCATACCATTGTCCTCCTTTTTTCACATTCATCTCTCCATAATATTCTGCAAACCCAGATTTATAAACTGTGGCATAATATTGAGGACATCGACCAAAGCATGCTTCACGCTTGATCTTAACTAATAGAGTATCGATGGAAGCAACGTTCACTGCTGATACAGTCTCACTAGTAGAGGCATTTTTGTTTGACTTGCAAGATGACATCGCCATCAGCAAGGCAAATGAAAACCATCCGACAGTAAGTAAGATTTTGTTTTTCATATCCATTTAAATAAAACCAAAAAAAAGATAGCAAGTTTTAAAATACAAAACCGGAAAACTATTTCGGCATTTTATATCCTTTTTCCTTTGCCATTTTTTCAAGGCGCTGTTGAAATTTAGATTTAGTTTGGCTAGCTGGACGTTTTTTATTCTCTTGGATCTTGCGATGTATTGCATCTTCATCCACAAAAGATTTAAACAAATACTGCTGACCGACACTAATCATATTTGCTAGGAAATAGTAGTAACTTAATCCAGCCGAATAATTATTAAACACTCCTAAAAATATGATAGGCATCAAATACATCATCCACTTCATTTGTGGATTCGTCATGGCAGCACCAGAATTCACTTTAGTAATAATCAACGTAGAGATGGTCATTAACAATGTCCATAAACTAACGTGATCGCCGTAACCCCAAATATGAAATGGAAGATCTAAGATAGAATCATACGTACTTAAATCTTTTGCCCATAGAAAACCTTCTTGTCTAAGTTCGATTGACTGAGGAAAAAATCGAAACATCGCAATTAAGATCGGCATTTGTAAAAGCATGGGCAAGCAACCACCTAAAGGACTCACGCCAGCTTTTTTATAAAGTGCCATCATTTCTTGTTGCAACTTCATGGGCTCTTCCTTATTATTGGCTTGAATCACTTCTATCTCTGGTTTCAAGACTTTCATTTTAGCCTGAGAGAGATATGCTTTATACGTGAGCGGCAAAAGCATGATTTTAATTGCAATCGTTAAGATGAGGATAATAATTCCATAATTCAAATCGAAACTATTCAAGAAATTAAAAATCGGAATTACTAAATATCGATTCACCCAACCAAAAATCCCCCAGCCTAGTGGGATTTGTTTTTGTAGATTGTCGCCCGCTTTCTTTAATAACTGATAATGGTTTGGACCGATATAAAAATGCATTGCAAAATTTTCACGTTGATTATGTGAATAAGGCAATGTGAATGCGACGTTCATTTGCTTCACAAAACTATCCCCTTCTTCTCCAGAAATAGTTTCAATTCGAGTAGGTTTATCAAATGATTTTTGAGCAACTAAAACTTGAGTGAAAAACTGTTGTTTCATAGAAACCCATTTCAACTTCGTTTTAATTTCTTCCATTTCATTTTCAGTCTCACTGAGGTGATCTACTTCTTTATCTTCATCAGCAAACATATAATAGATGGTAGAGTTGATACGCTCTGCATTCATATCCTTCTCTTGCTTCTGAATTTGTTGTGTCCAATTCAACTCCACATAAGACGCATTGCTAGCGATAACTTCATTAACGCCGACAAAATTTACATTAAAGCCGAGGATGTATTTATCGGCGGTTAATGAATATTGATACTCAATATAACGGTCGGGGCTACCCGCATTTAAACGATAAGAAAACACCGAGCTATCTTTTCCAGTCACAACAAATCCTTTGCCTTGAGGTTGAAAAAATAAATTGTTGGTAGAAACGCTTCTGTTTTGTGCGAAGAAATTTAATCCAAAACTGGACGAGTCACTTTCAAAAAGTCGAACAGGTTTACCATCCGCGGTTTTATAACTTTTTAATTCTACAACTTTAACGCGACCACCTTTTGATGTAAGGGTAACTTTCATCACCTCATTCTCAATGGTAACAAATTCCTCTTGTCCCGTAGCGGCGGATGCAAAATCACCTAATAAATCTTGAGCTTTTAATTGCTTGAGCGAATCGTTCAACAATGTGTCATTCAAGACCACATCAAGTGGAGCATTCTGCTTTACTTGTACCGCCTTTAAATTTGCAGCCTTCGTTGCTGCTTCTTGCTGATCAACTCGAGCAATACTATCTTGTTGTTTTTTAAGATTTGCGATTTCTTCATCGCTGGGTGCGTTTAAAACACTAAAACCGATAAGTATCAAGCCTATAAGAAATAGGCCAAGCATTGATTGACGATCCATTCAGGGTAAATTAAGGCGCAAAAGTACACAATCCGAAGGGGATGGAGCCACTTATAACCTCAATTTATTTGGAAAGAGTAGCTGCTACCGATTCACTTTTCGTTTCACTGATGATATTATTTGACTTTTCGAGTGCAGCTTTCACGAATCGACTAAAAAGTGGATGTGGATTTAGTACTGTACTTTGATACTCAGGATGAAACTGAACACCTACAAACCAAGGATGGTTTTTTACCTCCACTATTTCAACCAAGCCACTATCTGGATTTGTACCAGATGCTATCATTCCCGCATTTTCAAAATCATCTAAATATGTGTTATTAAACTCATATCGATGGCGATGGCGTTCTGAAATTTTTGTTTTACCATAAATACTATGTGCCTTTGTACCCTTTATTATTGTGCATGGATATTCACCTAAACGCATGGTACCCCCTTTATCGACAATCGCTTTCTGATCCGACATCATATCTATAACAGGGTGTTTCGATTTAGGATTTACTTCTGATGAATGTGCGTCACTAAAACCAATAACGTTTCTTGCAAACTCTACCACTGCACATTGCATTCCTAGGCAAATCCCTAAAAATGGAATTTTATGTTCACGAACAAATTTAATAGCAGAAATTTTTCCTTCAATACCTCTTTCACCAAAACCGGGAGCAACTAAAACTCCGTTTAGATGACCGAGCATACTTTTTACATTGCTTTCATCAATTTTTTCAGAAGCGATCCATTCCACTTTTACTTTACATTCATTCATTACACCTGCGTGAATAAAAGCTTCAGCAATCGATTTATAAGCATCTTTTAACTCGATGTATTTACCCACAAGTCCGATGGTCACTTCATAAATTGGGTTTTTCAATTTCCCCAAAAAATCTTTCCATGCACCCATATCTGGCTCATGTTTAAGAGCCAATTTCAACTTATTCAACACCACTTTATCCAATTGTTCCTTCAACATCAATAGGGGAACTTCATAAATGGTAGAAGCGTCTATGGATTCAATTACTGCATTGATATTTACGTTACAGAAAAGTGCAATTTTTCTTCGAATATCATTCGAAATATGATGTTCCGTTCTACATACCAATACATCAGGTTGAATTCCATATTCGAGCAACATTTTTACAGAATGTTGAGTAGGCTTTGTTTTTAATTCGCCTGTAGTTTTCAAATAAGGAATTAAGGTGAGATGAATTACAGCTGTATTTGATGAGCCCATCTCCCAGATCATTTGACGAACCGACTCAATATAAGGAAGCGACTCAATATCACCTACAGTCCCTCCTATTTCGGTTATGACAATATCATACTCGCCAGTTTCTCCAAGCAATTGAATACTACGTTTAATTTCATCTGTAATATGAGGAATGACTTGAACAGTTTTACCAAGATAAGCTCCTTCTCTTTCACGTCGAATTACGGTTTGATAAATTCGACCGGTAGTGACGTTGTTAGCTTGTGAGGTTGGCGTATCCAGAAAACGCTCATAGTGTCCAAGATCCAAATCTGTTTCAGCACCATCGTTGGTTACATAACACTCACCATGTTCATAAGGATTCAGTGTTCCTGGATCAATATTGATGTATGGATCCAGTTTTTGGATAGTAACTCGATACCCTCTAGCTTGAAGCAATTTTGCTAAAGATGCAGAGATGATTCCTTTACCTAATGACGATGTTACTCCGCCCGTTACAAATAAATAACGGACCGATGTAGGGTTAATGGGAGACATTTGAACTGGATTTGAGACAAAATTAGACAAAGAAATTCGAGGAGCAAGGAATAATTTGCAACAGGCGAAATTTGGATGAAATTTATAACACTATATTATTGATAATGTATGTTTTATGGGTAAATTTAAAGTTGATTTTAATTATCAAATTAAATTTTAGGGATTAGAATGAATCGATGGAACACAGATATATTATGATTATTAAGATATATTATGATTATTAAGATTTATTATAATTGATTGCCGATAATTATATCTCACAATAACCCCCCATTCTCCTACTCTCCCATTCTCCCACTCTCCCACTCTCCTACTCTATATTGTTTGTAATCGTTTGTAGTCGACTATAAATGTTTATTAAACGAGTAAGGAGAAATTGATTTAGAGATTTGCGGGATGAAAGAAGAATTCTTGTATTATCTCTGGCAAAACAAGCTATTGTTGAGAGATCCGCTGTTGTTGGAAGGTGGAGAAACGGTAGAAATTATTCACCCTGGAGTTCGGAATTTCGAAAGTGGTCCGGATTTTCACAATGCCCGCATTCGAATAGACAACATGATATGGGCTGGGAATATTGAAATTCACGTTAATTCCAGCGATTGGTTCAAGCATCACCATCAGGGCGATTTATCTTATGACAATATTTTACTCCACGTGGTTCATCAAAATGACAAACCTGTACATCGATTAGATGGAAGTTTAATTCCAACCTTAGTCATGAATGAAAAATATCCTTTAGGCTATTTGTATCATTATGAAAACCTACTTCAAGGTTGTCATTCCTTTATTCCTTGCGGACAACAGTTCCAGGAAGTTCCATTTATCCATGTACAAAGTTGGATGGACCGTGTACTTACAGAACGCTTGGAAACGAGATTTGAAGAATTGACTCATATCCATAAAGAATCGGACGCTCGTTGGCCAAAAAGTCTTTATCAACTCCTAGCGAAATCTTTTGGATTTAAAGTAAATGCAGTGCCTTTTGAGTTGTTAGCGAATGCGGTGCCTTATGAGCTCATGATCAAACATAGACAACAAATCGAATCCCTTGAATCACTTTACTATGGACAATCGGGAATGCTTCACACGACGGTAGAGGATCCTTATATTGATCGTTTAAAAAAAGAATATAAATATTTTCGGACGAAATACCATCTAAAAAACAACTCTCCTCATCTTTGGAAATACGGGGGATTACGACCTGCAAACTTTCCCACGCTAAGAATCTCCCAATTCAGTATGTTACATTTTACCCATGAATACTTACTCGACAAAATCATACAAACCATTGAGCTTTCGGATTTAATTGCACTTTTTGATATCAGTGCGACAGATTATTGGTACCAGCACTTCAGATTTGGAATCGCATCAGAACCCCATATTAAAAAGCTGGGCAAGGACGCCATCCTTCACCTTTTGATCAATGCCATCATCCCGTTTCTTTTTTTCTATGGTAAAAAGCAGAAACTACCTATACTTTGCGACAAGGCCATCTATTGGTTGGAAAAATGTCCGCCAGAAAAAAACAAAATTATACGATCTTTTGAGGATATTGGATTTTACATTACCAATTCAGCTCAAAGCCAGGCCTTATTGCACCTCAAAAAAAATTATTGTGATTACAAAAAATGTGTAAATTGCAGCATTGGAAACTACCTCTTAAAAAATGCAAACACTAATTGAAGAGATTAAAGCCTGGTTTGAACAGCAAGCCTTTGGAGTTTGTGAATGGTGGGGAGAAAAACTTAGCATCCCTTCTGCCCAAATTCGAATGTTTTTTATTTACACGACCTTTCTCACAGTAGGTTCTCCAATCATTTTATATTTAACATTAGCTTTTTGGAAAAAAATGCGTGTTTTAATTACTGAACAAAAGCGTGGAAGCGTTTGGGATTTGTAACCTTAAATCCATCTATGTTATTCAGTCACTTCCAATGATGTATTTAACTACTTTCCTGTGATGGTTTCTAATTATGACATATGCCCTCCCACCATCTTCAGTAAAAAACATGTTTTTAAAAGTTCCTTTGAAAACTAAAAGACATACTTTTTAAGTCAAGAAGAAATAATAAATTAACTTCGCAGTATGCACAAAAAGCACTTTCAATTCATAAAAAAACTGCGAATTGCTGCCATCATGACTCTTGGCACAATTGCCTTTGGGGTGATTGGCTTTATGGTCATCGAAGGGTACACATTCAGTGAAGCATTTTACACTACCATAATTATACTATCGACGGTAGGACTTGGTGTGGTGAAAACACTTTCCAATGCGGGAAGATGGTTTGTTTCCGTACTCATCATTATCAGCATAGGAATATTCGCTTACGGCATAGCACAGATCACTTCCTACATCATGGAAGGAGAAGTACAACGTTATTTAAAATTAAAAAAAATCTTAAAAATGATCGGTAAAATTCAGGGACATGTAATCGTTTGTGGCTATGGGAGAAATGGCAAGCAGGCATGTAAACAATTAAGATCCCACAATCAAGATTTTGTGGTTATTGAAAATTCCGATAAAGGAATTGAAGATTTAAGAGAAGATGATGAATTTCTATTTATTCATGGTGACGCTACTCGAGATGAAATATTGATTGAAGCAGGCATAGGAAAAGCGTGTGCTATCATCACCACTTTACCTAGTGATGCCGCTAATGTTTTTGTAGTATTAACTGCAAGAGAACTGAGAAGTGACATTAAAATCATTAGTCGTGCTTCTGAATCATCATCAGAAGGAAAATTAAGAAGGGCCGGAGCTGATAATGTAATCATGCCAGATAAGATTGGAGGATCTCACATGGCTACCTTAGTGACTAGACCTGATGTACTCGAATTTATTGATCATATCACAGGGAAGGTAAACATACGTTTAGAAGAGATCATGATCAACAAACTAAAAGAAATATACAAAGGAAAAACGATTCGGGAGTTGGAGGTACGTAATCGTACTGGAGCCAATATCATTGGATTTAAAACAAGTGAAGGAGAGTACATTATAAATCCGAGTCCTGATACCATAATGAAACCTGATTCAAAATTATTCGTATTAGGTACCAGTGAAGAGGTAGAAGAACTTACGAAAGTTCTTTTTTAAACTTCCAGATAATTAGTCAAAATGAAAATTCTTATTACAGGTTCTAATGGTTTGCTCGGGCAAAAGTTAATTTACGCTTTGTTAAACCGAAATGACATTACCATTATTGCGTGTGCAAGAGGAGAAAATAGAATAACTAGAAAAAATGGTTATCACTTTGAGTCTTGTGATTTAAGTGATCAATTTACCGTTACTGAAATAATCAAAAAGCATCAACCAGATTGCATCATTCATACCGCGGCGATGACCAATGTGGATGCATGCGAGCTCGATCCTATTTCATGTCGGCGATACAATGTAGATGCCGTTCATTATTTAGTAGATGCATGTAAAGAATTTAAAACCCACTTTATTAATATTAGCACTGATTTTGTTTTTGATGGAACAGCAGGACCATACACCGAGGAAGACGTAGTAAATCCATTAAGCGTTTATGCACACTCCAAGATGGATGGTGAAAAAATAGTGATGGAAAGTGGTTTGCCATGGACGATATTACGCACCATGATTATTTATGGCGTTACTGATGATAAGCAAAGGTCGAACATCGTTTTATGGACAAAGAAATCATTAGAAGAAGGACAATCCATCAATGTCATCAATGATCAATTTAGAGGCCCGACATTAGCAGAAGATTTAGCAGACGCATGTATAGTTGCTGCAACAAATAAGTCACAAGGATTATTTCATGTATCGGGGAAAGAAGTAATTTCCATTTTAGAAATTGCAGAACGCGTTGCGAATTTTTTCGATCTAGATAAAAAATTCATTCAGCCTATTACAACAGCATCACTTAAGCAACCCGCACTTCGACCATTAAAAACAGGTTTTATTATTGAGAAGGCAGAACGTGAATTAAATTTTCATCCTTGTAGTTTAGAAGATGGATTGAGAGTAATATCAGAGCAGTTACTAAAACGACAAGAGGCTTAAGTCACTTTATTTTGTGAAAGTACTAATTCCTATATTTATTCCAGCTTCTATCATGGCGGATGTTTTCTTAAACGTTGATAGCACAGCACCGTATTCTGGAGTTTGAAGTACACCTTTATATTCAATTCCGATATCTCTCTTCTTCATATAATAATAGCGAGTACCGGCACCAGCATAAAATTCTAGGCTTAAATTTCCTAACTTAAAAAACCCTCCATAAATAAATACCAAATTCAATTGACGTTCCATTTCGTTGAACTGAACAATTGGGTTATAGATTAACTCATTCGCAGGAAAGACTCCATCTGCTCTCCAATTATATCGTCGATATTCAAAACGACATCCCATAAATCTAGACATTGCTGATAAAGGCGATGAGAAACTCAACCTTGGCATTAAAGAAACATATACACCCGTTTTTACAGTCCTAAAATCATAATCGTAAAAAAATTCTTCCAAATCCTTTTTATTAGCTCCTTGCCAATATGGAGAATTAAATGTGCTTAAAAAATAACCGTTATTATTACCGGAACCTGTTGCCGTTTCGGAGAGTATGTTTTTTCTGGTTAGACCCAATCCTAATTCAATACATGCATTAGGACTTAAATCACCTTGGACATAAAATCCAATTTTTCCAGACATAGCTTCAAAAATTCCATACTTAAAAGTGCCATTCAATGCCAATGAAGAAACCGCTTCACTACCTGGGACAACAGGAGTTGCCGATCCCGTAACAGTTGTGGGATTTTCAGGCGGTGCTTGTCCTAATACATTCAAAGTAGAGAACAGAAGTATAAAATAGAAAGTTAATAATCGATACATACTTATTGTTTTTACAGGTGTTCAATATTTAAAAATCACATGCTAAAATACAAAGGTTTTGGTGTAGAGTGATCCAATTTATTCTAAACGGTCGATTTTAATTTATAAAATGACATTTATATTGAATAAAAAAAAGGGACACAAGGCCCCTTTTTAATTATTTCAAATACTGATTACTTCTTATCTTTTTTATCGAAGTCGATTACAATTGGAGAAGCGATACATAATGA
>JANOAX010000081.1:0-3015 GCA_031411335.1 Bacteroidota bacterium | reverse complement strand
CACAAAACGATACAGTAATTATATTGAAGATGTGGCTGGACTCTTTGCCTCAAATACACTCTATGAATCAAGTTCTACGAAATGGGTAGCGAGTACAGGTGATTTTTTGTTTGAATTTGATACTGTACCACGAATTAAATTTCCAAAAATGGATTTAACATGTTACGCGAAAGAAGATAGCAGCGTTATTTCTGGAGTAAGTGGATACTATTACCCATTAAGCAAGACCTTTGTTGGCAAAGGAGGAAAATTATATTGGTCGAGGGCTGGATTGAATTCGGCGACTACTTATGCTGACATATTATCTGTTACCGTTGATTTAACAAGTACTGAATGGGGAACAGACAGTGCTGTGTTTTATAATAAACAATATTTTAAGGAACCCTTGAGAGGCAAAGTATTCGATAAAATTTTAGCCAATGTTACTCCTGAAAAAGCGACCTATCCCCGATTCAATTCTTTTGATTTAAAATTGGGAATTAAAGAGATTGTGAAGGATGCCGATTATGTGGGCGGATTTTCACAGCAGGGAAGTAAGATGATTGGATCAGGGACAAAAGAGCAAAAAGCAACCCTCACATTTAAAAGAAAGAACAAACTTTTCTTAGTGGTTTCGTCTATGAGTTTTGTGGTGCGCCCCGATCGAATTAGCTCGGATAATGCAGCCATGGTTTGCTATTACGAACAGGATAGTATTTATCATCCATCCGTAGAGATGAAATACATCAGCAAAGATCGTGAACTGAGTTTTATTAGGACTTCAGGTGTGGGCGTGTCCATGCCATTTTTTAATTCTTACCATCAAATGGATATGTATGTGGATGCTATTTATTGGAAGATTGATGATCCCATCATGGAATTAAAAATGTTAAGTGGTCAAGGCGAAAGTAAGATGGTATTAGAGTCAAGTAATCTTTATACCGATGAACGCTATCAAAAAATTCAAGGTATCTCCGATGTAAGTCCTTTATACACCATCAAGCAATACGTTGAAAAAAATAGCAGGATCATTTACGTTCCTGACTTTGCTCGGCATTTAAGAGTGAGTGAACAGCAAGCTAGATCTTTAATTATTTATTTAGCGAACAAAGGATTTTTAAGTTATGATTTTGAGACCGACGAATCCACCATCAACGAAAAACTCTATTATTATTTAGCTGCAAGAAGCAATAAAACAGACTACGACAAAATTGAAATCGAATCCGTCATCTCAGCACTTCCCAACGCGAAGTTGAATTTGATGAATTTTGAAATGGACTTGCAAGGTGTCGGAAGAATACTCTTAAGCGATTCGCAGCAAGTATGGATTGCGCCGGTAGAACAACAAATGCGTTTGTTAAAGAATAGAGATTTTGAATTCAGTGGACGTGTGCATGCTGGAAGAAGTGATTTTTATGGTAAGAAATTCACGTTTTTATATGATCAATTTAGAATTGATTTGGCGAATGTAGATTCCATTCGATTAAAAGTGGTTTCCGAAACGGAATTAGATGAAAATGGGAATCCTAAATTAATTCCATTGAAAAGCACATTGCAAAACGTAACTGGTAAAATTTACATTGATAGTTTATCGAATAAGTCGAGTCGTAAAAGTTACCCCGCCTACCCTATCTTCGTAAGCGACAAAGAAGCTTTTGTATATTACGATCATCCTTCTATTTACAATTCGGTCTACAAACGTGATAATTTTTACTTCAAGATGGATCCATTTACCATTGATTCGCTTGATAATTTCTCAGCGGGTGGACTTAAGTTCAAAGGGGATTTCGAATCAGGTGGCATCTTCCCTACCATAGCAGAAACTGCCATTATTCGTCCCGATTATTCATTCGGTTTTGAGCGTGAGAGTCCATCCGATGGATATGCTATGTACGGTGGAAAAGGTCGCTACTTTAATCATATTGATTTAAGCTATGCAGGATTAATCGGGCAAGGTAAAGTAGAATATTTAAGTTCATCATCGGAATCAAAAGACATTGTGTTCTTTCCTGATTCGACCAACATGGACAAAACGGCTTGGGATTTAAGAAAAGAAACCATTGCAGGTGTTGGATTCCCACAAGCAAATGGATCAGATACGTACGTTAATTGGAGACCTAAGGAAGACAAGATGTATGTCTTTAAAAAATCATCGAAACTTGAAATTTATGACAAGAATGTAACAGTCGATGGGAATCTTGTTTTAGCATCTAAAGGCTTAGGCGGAAATGGAGATTCCTATTTCTTAGAGTCGGAATTATATTCAAAAGATTTTTATTTTAAACAAGATGCTTACGGAGCTGACACTTCTGATTTTAAGTTGAAGTCGGATGATGCAAATGTATTAGCCATCCAAACAAAAAATGTTAAATCGAAAATTGATTTAGTAAAACGCTTTGGAGATTTCATCTCGAATGGTAAAGGCTCTTTCGTAAGTTTTCCTTTAAATCAATACATCTGTTTCATTGCACAATTCAAATGGTTCATCGACAAACAGGAAGTTGAATTTGGAGACGATTATAAAGACAATACCAAACTTAATATTGAAGGATCTGATTTCGTGTCCATCAATCCATACCAAGATTCCTTGCGATGGAATGCAGGCTTGGCTCGATACAGCTTGATTGATTACTTAATTAAAGCAAGAAAAGTAAAAGAAATTTTAGTGGCGGATGCATCCATCCAACCAAACGACACCACTACTATTGTGATTGAAAGAAATGCTGTGATGCGACCATTACTTGAAGCAAAAATTGTGGCGAATACCACCACGAAATTGCATCACATCAATGAAGCAGAAGTAAACATATTAGGTCGTAAAAAATATACAGCAACTGGTAAATATGCCTATACAGATCCTGCCGGAGCTAAACATCTTATTGCCTTGGAGCGAATTGGAATAGATACTTCCTTACAAACTTATGCCAATGGAGTTATTCCCGACAGTGCTCAATTTATGTTGAGTAGTAATATACAATACAAAGGTGGAGTTTATATTGCTGCAGCAAATCCATTGTTAAATTTTGATGGATTTGC
>JANOAX010000080.1:0-10997 GCA_031411335.1 Bacteroidota bacterium | reverse complement strand
ATGCGCATCCATGCTTCTTTTTGAATGATGATATTCAAAAAGCCTTTTACGACATTAAAAGAGGCTACTTCCCTTTCATTGCCAACAAGCCACGAACCCAATTCATTTCCGAGTGTCTCAGGATTTTTACCTGCTAATTTGCTGAGATTAAAAACGACTACGGTCAAATCTCCTTCAAAATCTTTACGAGTAGGTTGAATCGATATTTCATCGGATGAAACATCTACCTTATACAATTGTACTAACGCATTCTTAACGGCATTGCGTAATTCTCTCTCGAATAACATGGCGCAAATTTAGTAGCTTATTACATGCTGATAATCTAAAACATAAAAAAAAGCCTCGTCTTATCGACAAGGCTCTGTGTATTGGTGTTGCAAGGCACGATTATGCGATTTGAGCAACTACTCGCTGCAAAATCTCAAAAGTATTCTCTGCCATCAAATTTTCCTTATCCAACGTTGGATTTACTTCAGCAATTTCAAAGCAGCATACCTTTTCATTTTGGATGAGTCGGACACAAAGCGAACCAGCTTCCTTCTCTGTAATTCCATTACGAACGGGCGTTCCAGTTCCTTTTGAGATGGATGAATCCATGCTATCTACATCAAAAGAAACATAGATAGATTGGCAATTATTCAAATAAGCCAAAGCGTCACGCGCAATCTTCTCCACACCATGTCTTTTTACATCACTTGTGGTGAATATTTTGATCTTATGTTTCTTAATTAGGAAACTTTCCTCAGGCTCCAAATCTCTTACGGAAATGAATACAAGGTCAGAATAATTGATCTTTGGAGACATCCCTCCTACTTTTTTTAACTTATTCCACAAGTCTATCGTCTCCTTATCTGGCTTATTCATCTTGTTTGCAGCATTGTCTTCACCCAAGGTGGCAGCCAACGGCATTCCATGAACATTCCCAGTTGGAGATGTATATGGCGAGTGCAAATCGGCATGTGCATCGATCCAGATAACACCAAGTCGAGCCTTCGGGTTGGCCATTTTGATGCCTGCCATGGTTCCACCGGCGGTACTATGATCACCAGCCAATACGATAGGGAACTCTTTTGCTTTAAGCACATCGGCTACCGTTTTGCTCAATTTCTCATAGATGTTTACGATTCCTTTTATCCGTTTTGCATACGGAGATCCCTGAGGTTCAAATAGTCGGAAGTTTTCATTGGGAATATCGATGGAAGGAATCTTATAAAAAAGATTAGATCCGTAGTCAAGTGCTGCTACTTTGATAGCATCAGGTCCCAGACTTGCGCCACGTGTACCTGCTCCTAATTCAGATTTTACTTCAATCAGTTTAATTTTTTTATGCATATGTTTTATACTTCTAATTACTTCAAATCGTTCATTCGACTCAATCAAGTCTCTATAATTTCATTCATTTAATAACAATTAAATGATCCAAGTTACTTACATTCGCACTCCAAATAACAAGTAACTCACTTACATTTATGAAGAACAGGTACATCGACCTCATTCAACAAACCTTTGAATTCCCTCAAGAGAATTTCGAGGTTGTTGATAATCAGTTGAATTTTAATGAAATACCATTGATGGATATTATTGCTCAATACGGTACTCCACTCAAAATTACCTATCTTCCTAAGATCAGCTCTCAAATCCAGAAAGCAAAACGTTTATTTAACGTTGCCATGGCGAAAGCAGACTACGAAGGTAGTTATTTGTATTGCTATTGTACGAAAAGTTCCCATTTCGAGTTCGTTTTAAATGAAGCACTCAAAAATGACATTCATTTGGAGACGAGTTCACCCTTTGATATTTCCATCATAAAAGAACTTGTAAAAGAAGGAAAGATTGATCGAGAAAACTTTGTTTTATGCAATGGCTTTAAACGTGAAAATTACATAGAAGGTGTTGCTGACTTACTGAATGATGGGTTTACAAATCTTATTACTATTCTTGATAGTAAAGAAGAATTGGGAGCTCTTCAAAACGCTTATTCAGGTAAGCAAAAGATTGGAATTCGCATTGCTGCAGAAGAAGAACCGAATGCAGAATTCTATACTTCACGTTTGGGAATTCGTTATAATGAAATCATTGATTTTTACAAAAACGAGATCAAGACAAATAAAAACTTTGCGTTAAAGATGCTCCATTTTTTTATCAATACGGGAATAACGGACACCGCTTATTACTGGAGTGAATTGCAAAAGAATATCAATTTATATTGTGAGTTAAAGAAACTTTGTCCAGAGTTGGAGTATTTAGACATAGGGGGAGGATTTCCTATTCGCACCAAGCTCGACTTCAACTACGACTATCAGTATATGGCAGATGAAATCATCCGTCAAATAAAATCGGCTTGTGTTCAAAGAGAAGTTCCAGAACCACATATCATGACGGAGTTCGGATCCTTTACAGTTGGCGAAAGCGGCGCTGTACTTTATAGTGTAGCTGCCCAAAAGAAACAGAACGATAATGAGCTTTGGAATATGATTGATAGTTCATTCATCACTACACTTCCTGATACTTGGGGAATTAAACAACGATTCATATTACTTGCCATAAACCATTGGGATGGAGATTTTCATCGTGTCAACTTAGGAGGGATCACCTGCGACTCTGACGACTACTATATTATGGAGTCGGTGCGAAATCGAGTATTCTTACCTAAACTAAGAGAAGGTGAAACTCAATACTTAGGATTTTTCCATACTGGAGCTTACCAAGAAAGTTTAGGCGGTTATGGTGGAATCCAACATTGTTTAATTCCAGCTCCAAAGCATGTTATTATCGATCGAGATGAAGATGGAAAGATTTCTACACGCCTCTTTGCCAAGGAACAAAGCGCTAAAAGTATGATGAAGATTTTAGGATATTAGGCAAAAAATAAGGTGATTTGCTTAGATAAATAGGCTTAATTTTTACATAACTATTTATTATTCAACTAGTAGAAGGATTCAACTGAAGCCCAATAAAACCATTTTGCTTTTTAGGTTATAAACAATAGTTGTTAACAAATTTGGGTGAATGTACAATAATTGTAGGTGAAATTATGTTTACCTTTGACAAGCGGTCATAAAACCTTAAACTAATTTATATGAAAAATATCCTATTACTTGCCGGCATTACGATGCTGATGATCAGTTGTGGTCCTGACTACAAAACTGAAGTTGAACGAATGATGCGTGAGCGTGATAGTCTAATGGCTCAGTACGATGCCAAAGATTCTGTCATCAACGGATACATGCAAGACATCGCAGAAATCCAAACGAGCATAGAAGGCTTAACTGCACAAGAAGAAATGTTGAATCGTGAAGGCGCGAACAACACAGAGATATCTCAAGATGCAAAAACACGCATCATGGGTGATATCGAAGGAATTCGTCAGATGATCGATCAAAACAAGAAAAAATTATCTGATCTTCAATCACGTGTTCGTAAGTCGAATGTAAAAGTGGCTGAATTGGAAAAGATGATTGGTTCTTTGAACAGTCAATTAGCAGTTCGTGATTCAAGTATTAATTCCTTGAATGAAAACATTTTTGCTTTGAATGGCAAGATCACCACCATGCAAACTGAAATTGATACGATGATTACTGATAATGCTAGAAAAGCTGCAGAAATCACTGACAAAACAACCAAGCTTCATACTGCTTATTATACAGTAGGTGATTACAAAACACTTCGCGATAAAAAAGTATTAGCAAAGCAAGGTGGATTTTTAGGTCTAGGAAAAGCAAAAACAATGGTACCTGATTTCAATCGTGAAGCATTTACTCAAATTGATTTCACATCAACAAAAACAATTCAGTTAAACACGAAGTCAGCTAAGTTATTAAGTACTCATCCAACAGGTAGTTACAATTTACTTTCTGAAAACAAGAAAGTAACTGCAATCGAAATTACTGATCCAGAAAAATTCTGGCAAGCATCGAAGTACTTGGTAGTAGTTACTGAGTAATTCGTCCAATCATAACCTCAACCCTGACAAAAACCTAGTTTTTCGTCAGGGTTTTTTTTAATGTAAAATTTTCTAGCACAGATTTCTATGGTTAATTCCAAATTCAATCTTATTAAATATAATTTTATAATTTTCATTTCCTTTGCGACTTTGCGCTTTTGCGAGCAATTTAATGAACATTAATTTAGCAATTCTTATTATCAAATCGAAAAAGTAAGTGTTGAATGCTAATTCTACATTCTAAAGTGACTCAAAGCTTTCATTCTGCTAATTTGTCTCGCATACGAGGCGCAAAGGCGCAAAGGTTTTGACTAGCTTTTATCTAATGCCCATGAGGTGCAAAGTACCCACAGCCTCCCCAAAATGCCTTTATTCCTACTATTCAACAGAAGAATTTTCCCATTCCGAAATATCAATTATCTTTATTGCGTGAGAATCATTTACAGACTAATCTTTTATTTGCGTGGATGGAAAATCGATGGCGATGTTCCGCGTGATATCAAAAAATACATCATTGTCGTAGCTCCACATACCAGCAATTGGGATTTTCTTATAGGCGTTGCCGTTAGAAGCATCAAAAAATTCAAATCGAATTTCCTAGGTAAAAAAGAACTTTTCAAACCGCCTTTTGGATGGCTTTTTTATGGACTCGGTGGATTTCCTGTCGACCGACAACACAAAACTAATTTGGTAGATCAAGTCATTGACCTCGCAAAAAACAACGAACGATTTGTCATAGCTATTACACCTGAAGGAACCCGTAAATCGGTTGCAAAATGGAAAACAGGATTTTATCAAATTGCCTTTGGTGCACAAATCCCCATCGTGTTCTGTAGCCTCGACTATAAAAAGAAACTCGTTTTTTTTAATTTACCTTTCTATCCTACTGGCGATTTTGTTGCCGATGCACCATCGATGGCGAAGTATTTTGAAGGGGTGCAAGGGAAGACTAGGGGTATTACTCCGGTGGTGTAGATGCTAGATTTAGATGTTGGATTTTGGATAAGATATTATCGACCTTGAAATCCAACTTCGATTATCGTTTATAAGCCTCAAGCTTCAAGAAATTACATATTAAATGAGGTTCTCTATGACAATCAAAATTAGAGTGAGTGAATCGGAATCCTCGCGATCATCCTCTTTCTTGACTATGGTACTCGTTGCAAGCAATAAATAAATCCGGATTTTTCCGATTTATCCTATTTATCCGTGCCTGCCGAGGCAAGCAGGTTTAAAAAAAATACTAGGTATCGTAATCACATAAAATAAAACTAGAACTTATATCCCCGCAATCAAAGGATGTAAGGCGCGATTTAAATTGTCTTCGATGCGTTCTGTGATGTTGGAACTTTCGCTACGTTCGAATTTGAGTCCGGTAATTTGTTCGTAAAGCTCGATGTAGCGATTGCTCACTTCAGCAACAAATTCATCCGTGAATTCAGGTACTGTTTGACCTTCTAATCCTTGGAAATTGTTTGCGATTAACCACTGGCGTAAAAATTCTTTGCTTAATTGTCGTTGCGGTTCGTTGCGATCCAAACGCTCTTCATATCCTTCAGCATAAAAATAACGCGATGAATCGGGTGTATGAATTTCATCAATCAAAAATATTTTATCATTAGCACAACCAAATTCATATTTAGTATCCACTAAAATTAATCCTTTGTCGTTGGCTAATTTTACACCGCGCATATAAAGTGCATGTGTGTATTTCTCAATTTGGACATACTCTTCTTCAGGAACAATTCCTTGAGCAATAATTTCTTCTCTGGAAATATCTAAATCATGCCCAGCATCACTTTTAGTAGTGGGTGTGATGATGGGCTCAGGGAATGCTTCATTCTCGCGCATTCCATCAGGCATAGTTACTCCGCAAATTACACGTTTTCCTGCGCTATACTCTCTCCAAGAATGTCCAGTAAGGAATCCACGAATAACCATCTCCACTTTATACGGCTTGCAAAAAATTCCGATGGATGCATTGGGATCAGGAACGGAGATAATCCAATTAGGACAAATATCTTTCGTTGCATCTAAAAAGTAAGCAGCGAGTTGATTCAATACTTGGCCTTTAAAAGGGATAGGTCGAGGCATCACTACATCGAATGCTGAAACGCGATCTGACACCACTAATACCATTAATTTATTGTCGATGATATATACATCTCTCACCTTGCCTTGATACACCGAAGTGATTTCAGGAAGCTTCAACTGCGTGTTGGTAATACATTGAGAATCGGTCATAGTCTGTTCCATACGATGGCTCTTTCTACAAAAGTAATTTTAGTTTCGATGAGTTAATAGTATTAAATCACATCGATAACGAAATACCACACCTAATTTAGTCTTAAGCCACTAAAATACAATTATTTAAAATAGTTCAAAACTTTATTTAGTCTCTTCTTTATTGATGGGTTTATCGTAGGCATGAATGATATCTTTCACCAATCGATGACGAACAACGTCACTGGCATCTAAAAATACTAGACCAATTCCATCAATATTTTTCAAAATACGTGTTGCTTGAATGAGTCCTGAAGGCTGATTGCGAGGTAAATCAACTTGTGACATATCACCCGTAACAATCATCTTCGCATTGGGGCCCATCCGCGTTAAAAACATCTTCAATTGACTCTCTGTAGCGTTCTGTGCCTCATCTAAAATCACATAAGCATGATCTAAGGTTCGACCGCGCATAAATGCAAGCGGGGCAACTTCAATGACACCATTCTCCAAAAATGTTTTGAGTTTTTCACCCGGAATCATATCGAATAAGGCGTCGTAAAGTGGGCGCAAATACGGGTCAATTTTTTCTTTCAGATCGCCAGGAAGGAAACCAAGATGTTCGCCAGCTTCAACGGCAGGACGAGTTAAAATAATTCGGCGAATTTCACGATTCTTCAATGCACGAACAGCTAAAGCTACAGCAGTATAGGTTTTTCCTGTTCCTGCTGGACCAATTGCAAAAACGATATCATTCTTCTCGCTCGACTCCACCATTTTTCTTTGGTTCGGAGTACGTGCACGAACTAATAATCCACTCGGACCAAAAACGAGTACATCACGTCCATCGGCAGCACCAGGAGGAGTTGATTTATTAGCATTTTCAATACTACTTTTCTTATTATTTCCCAGTATGAAATCCACTTCCGTAGGTGTCAACATCCCGTTTTCACGAAAGTACGACATCAACTTTAAGATTTTAGCTTCGGCTTCGGCCACCAATTCAGGTTCACCAATAATTTTTATTTCGTGACCTCTTCCAACAACTTTTAGAGTAGGGAAACTACGTCGGATCACCTCTAAATTAGCATCGTTCACTCCAAAAAAGTCAACGATATTCTCCAGTTCGATACTTAAATTAACTTCTTTCAAATGGTATTATTCTTATTAAATTTTACGTTGTAAATATAGAAACTGTTTCAGGGAAGATGGGCATTGTTCAGAAATATGTTTTTACCTAAACTAATTTTTCTTTATAAATTGTCAATAATTATGCATTCGTCACTACTCCTTATTGGAAAATACTTAATTGGTATTAATTACCTTTACAAATACTTTTCTTACTAAACCGGTATTTGCCCAAAAATATTTTTTATAAGATGAAAAAAAGTGGTATTTCTCAACGATATTTACACTTACCTCAAGGTCAACTCGCTATTTCGAATTAGTCATCTGACGTTTTGACTGCAATTTTTATTTACACGCTCTACTTTGCTCCACTTCCTCCTATAACTACTAATTTTTTTGCTGTTCTGTGCGTTCCGCTCGTTAGTACACAAGTGTAAATTCCACTTGACATATCGGACAAATCTATATGCTGTAAGCTAGACCACGGGGATAAATACTGTTTATGCACCAACTGACCCATGATCGAATACACACTTAATTCTCCACTTTTATTTTGTGGTAAAAGATATACGAATTTTACAAGACCCGATTCGGTAGGATTCGGAGAAATACCAAAATGAAAATCATATTCCTGCTCTTCAATACCCACACTTAGGGTATCGCAAACACTACCTATTACAGGACCTAAATTGTAATTGGGATGATTTGGGACGGCTCTATTATGCAAATAACTTCCTAAATCAATTGCATGCTGTTGTACATCACAGGCAAGCCCTACACTATCGGGAAAGTTTATTTCGTGAAGATGTTGCACAGAACTACCACTTGTGATATAAATTTTACCGTTTGCCGCCAAATACATATTCCAAAAGGAAGTAGCGCAACAAGTTTGGCCAGGAGGAGAAATGAAGCCGTCATAGCTAGCAACGGTGTCTATTGTGAGGCTATCGGTATCTATTTGATAAATTCTTGTACTACTACAAGAATAAGCATACTTCCCATTAGGACTGAAGGCTAGCCCGAACAAATATGAATTAGTTGAAAGTAAAATAGAATTGAAATTTGAAAACTGACCTGTACATCTATCAAAATCAGACATAATTAACGTTCCACTTGGACTTTGATTAATTGGGGAACAATAAAGGAATTTCGATCCATCTGGAGAAAACATTAGTTGAGATACATTTCCATATGCATTTGTAGGAACATTAAAGTTTTGAACTAGCATTGTATCAATTCCATTAGGAGTTAGTAAGAATGTAAAGGATTGAGGATTTCCATCCTTCATACACACAACCCACCAATCTCTGCCATTGGCATGCTTACAGGCTGTAACTCCCCAACTTAGTGTATCTGCAAAAACACTATCGTTTTTCGAGATGACCCCACCTAGACCGTTATCCAAACTTATATCAATAGTCGTAGAATAGATTATAGCTGGGTCAATTGCGAACTGACCTAATCTTGATTTGTGAAAAAGAATATACTTCATTGAATCTTCTGGGAATGGAAGAAATATTGCACCACACCCTAATGGAATCCCAAAAGGCCAGTTATCAGTAAAGAAACCAGGTGCTAATCCACCACCATTCATAATCGTATCGTTAGAGGCATTTGCTATCCAAATCCCATTACTACTCAATAGAAAATTACCCTGTGCATCGCAAATGGTAGCTTCTGTACCTTGAAAAGACATTTTGCGCATTTCAGGAGTATGAATATAGCTACTCGAATCAAATTCTATTCGCCCATTTGGAAAACCTGCAAAAGGATTATTACCAGTAAGCCAAATATGATTGTAAAAACCTTGCCCACTAACCAAAGCATTTTGCAATAAGAAAAGAAATAGAAGTGTTATGTTTTTCATTTGCTTATTATTATTTTTTCAGTCAATTGACTTCGATTTTTATCAATAATTCTTATTGAATATATCCCATTATTTAGTAATGTTAAATCCAATTGAAATGTATTACTTTTAGTTAATATTTGTTTACTAAACACATTTTGACCAAGTAAATTATTGATTTCACAATTAAACTGATCCCCAATTAAGCTTGAGAAAACAAACTGAAAAACTCCTGAACTTGGGTTAGGAAACACCGCTAAACTAGCTGCTTCAATTTCTTCTTTTGTATTTTGCATTCTAAAAATACCCATAGCTCCACATATAGATTCATCATCATACACCAAAGTGTCATTTAATAAATGTATGAAAGCCCTTGCACTACTCACCGCCACTCCTCCAGAATATGGGCACTGTATAGCAACTTGTAAAATGGATTCACTCCTCATTTTAGTACTACTAATTTCTTTGCAACTCTTTCATACCCGCTTTTAATAACACAAGTGTATACACCACTACTCATCTCAGGCAATTTAATAAACTGCAAGGTGCTCCAAGGCGTTAAGTTCATTTGATAAATAAGTTGTCCTGTTATATTGAAAACTTCAAACACACCGCTTTTATTTTGTGGTAATAAATAAACCAACTTAATATATCCATCGCTTATAGGGTTGGGCGAAAGGCTGAATTTAAAATCGTGTTTTATTTCTGATAAGCTTGTTAAAGTATCACATGCACTACCCAATACAGCACCTAAATTATAATTAGGATGATTGGGGACGGCTCTTAATTGAGCGTACCCGAGATTTATTGCATGTTGTTGAACGTCACAAGCAAGTCCAGCACTATCAGGATAATTCATTTCGTGCAAATGTTGTACACTACTTCCACTGGTGATATAGATCTTTCCGTTTGGGGCAAGGTACATATTCCAAAATGAAGTAGCACAACAAGATAGATTGGGAGGAGAAATAAAACCGTCATAAAAAGCAACTGTGTCTACTGTGAGGCTATCAGTATTTATTTGAAATATACGCGAACTACTACAAGCATAAAAAAATTTACTGGTATTACTTCTAGATAATCCCCACAACGCTTGCCCTTGTGTCAACTGAATAACATTTGTATTTGAAAACAGACCTGTGCATCTATCAAAATCAGAAAGAATTACATAGCTGTTCGCCGTTGCTGAATCATAAATTGCATAACAAAACTTATCTCCGTTCAGAGAAAAAGTTGGTTGAGTGGTAACATACCATGCACGAGGCATACCTAATTTTTGTATTGAAATATTTATTATACCAACATCTGTTCGCAATAATACAAACATCGTATCAGTGTTATGTTTACTTGCTACAATCCACCAATCTCTACCATTAGCATGTTTGCAAGCAGTAATACCCCAATTCAATGTATCGTTCAGTATTTGTTGATTCTTTATGACTACACCACCGAGTCCATTGTCCATGTTAATATCTATTAAACTTTCATAAAGCTCATAAGCGGGATACGAATATCCATTATAGGTTGCTGTATGATGGTAAAGTAAATACTTGGTTGTATCGCCAGGATAAGGAAGAAACATATTATTTGCAGTCATTGGTAATCCAAACGCCCAATTAGATGTTACGCCATTCGGATTCAATCCACTCCCATTTAACATCGTATCGTTACTGGCATTTGCGATCCACACCCCGTTACTGCTCATTAAAAAATCCCCTTGTGCATCGCATATAGTAGCCTCTGTTCCATTAAACACCATTTTTCTAAACTCAGGTATATGGGTATACGAACTAGAGTCGAATACAATTCTTCCTTTAGGGTCTTGCAAAAACAAATAACTTCCCAACAACCACTGAT
>JANOAX010000079.1:0-15859 GCA_031411335.1 Bacteroidota bacterium | reverse complement strand
ACCTTCGTCAATACTGCGTGAACAAGTATAAGTAGTTTTTAAATTTTCCTGACCAAGACGGATGTTAAAGAATGTTGTCGGGTCTTCATTTGTTTGTGCGAATTCGAAACGATAAATGATATCGTCACCTTTAGTGGTTGGATTGTTTTTTACGTGAATCTCATAACGCACATCTTCACCAAAAGAATAGTAATTGGGGCCGCCTTGTGGTAGTTCTGCCGGAATGTAATTGGCAATGATGGTAACTGTGTTTTGATCGTCTGGACTTCTGAAAGCATAGAGATCGGTGTTGTCAGCCAATGGATCATTGGCGATAAGTGGTGCTTCTCGATGACTGGATGCATCGAGGTAGGTGTTGGTGGTTAGAATGGCAACGGCTGCTACTGCAACAATCCCAAGCGTAATCCATAATGGTTTTTTGTTTTCGATTTTTTTCATGATGTTAGGTTTTTGAATTAAATTACTTGTTTTTACTTATAATGAATGCTTGAGTAAACACAGTAGATTATTACACGGATTAATTTTATCCGTGTAATAGTCTACTGAGAAACGATGTTGAATTTTTACTTGGCTACAATTAATTTGGTGGATAGAACATTTTCTCCATTTCGAGAAAGCACCAAGTAATAGGAACCACTGCTGTATTTACTCAGGTTGAGTGAAAATTCAAACGTTCCCTTTTCATACATTTCGTTGTTGATGGGTACATCAATAATTTGACTGTTGGAATTATATACAGCTAGTTTTAGTCTTCCTTTAACATTAGTTGTTACACTCACTTTACTTTGAGTTTTTGCAGGATTGGGATATATCTGCATCAGAGCAGACGGGGCACCTATATTTAAACCATTTACTGGATTAACTCCTGTTACAGTTGAACTGCCAGAACAAAGTTTGTAGCCTGTCCATGGAGTTTGCGCATAAGGAAATGTTGTTTTGAATGTAGTATCGTTTGTTTCAATGCCTGTCGTGTAGCCAAGCACACCTAATAAATTAGGAGTAAGTGGACTTTGACCAATTGACCAATCGTCATACCATAATCCGATGGCTGCAAGTGCTACTCCACTCACCGCTTGTAATTCAATTCTTGTAACATCATCTTCTAATCGTCTACCATTTGGAAATCCATCCATGTTTGGAATAAATTGTAACGCTGTAGTCGTATTATAAGCTGGGTCAGTTAATCCGAGAACAGCTGCTTGTATTATCCCAAGTGAACTAAAGGCCGGGTCGTTACGTGGTGTAACAGGAACCGCCATGTTTAAGCGAAGCATATCTCCAAATGTTGGTAGAAAGTTATTGATGAACGGTTTTCCGGGTGTAAGAGGATTTCCGGGTGTTTTGCCGGTGGCTAACTGATAGGGAGCGAGGTTGGGAACACCTGTGTAAAATATAGGAAGCAAATCAACTGAACGAGGTTGATTGTCGCGCAATAAATATTTTCCAAATAGTGCAGTATCTAAAGCGGTACCTGTTGTAGCTGCATTTCCATACAATACATATAAGCCATCATTTCCATTTCCGAAATTTACATTTCCTAGAACAGTTGGTGATGCTTTTTGAATGCGTAATGCGCTTAATGCCGGAACTGCTCCACCAAATAAGGCATCATCCATATACAAACCTAGCTCTGGATTACCGAAGAGACTGTCGAAATAAGTTCCATCTTGATATGGTGTTAAGGAATTCCAAAAATCTTTTTGCCCAATTGGGATAATTACTTCATTCGTCAAGGGCATCCCTAAACGAGAAACTTGTATCCAATTTCCACTGTGCGTTTCTGTACCATTACCGTTGATGGTTCTAATTTGTTGACGAGATGCGCTCGCCCAAACTCCGATTACGAAATTAGGGTCTAATATATTTGCAGCTTGCGAAACTGAAAGACCTGTTTTTTGTAAAGTAGAGATCGGAGCTTTGATGCAAATAGCATGTGTGTTTTTACATCTTAAGCCGTCACGAGGTGCATTAATACCTGTGCCGCCTGCACGCGTTTGACCTAAGTCAAATATACCGCCAAGGTCAACGAAAAATGGATCATCAACCGGACCACAGAAGATCATTTCACCTGAGGTTGCAGTGGCAATTGCATTAGCTTCTAATGTTTGATAAGGCGTATTTAATCCTATTGGACCATCAATGGATCGAGGCCCAATGTTTGGAGGTGGAACAATACCATTCGCAATGATGGTTTGAAAGGATACACCTGCATCAACACTACGTTCGCAAATGTAAGTTGTTTTTAAATTTTGTTGTCCCAATCGGATGTTGAAGAAAGTGGTGGGGTCTTCATTGATTTGAGAAAATGTAAAGCGGTAAATAATCTGATCTTGTGTTAAACTTGTTCCATTGTTTACGTGAATTTCGTAACGGATATTGGAACCAAAGGAGAAATAGTTGGGTCCTCCTTGTGGAAGCTCCGCAGGAATATAGGTTGCAATTAAAGTTACTGTGTTGGTATCATCCGGCGAGCGGAATGCATACAAGTCCGTATTGTCTGCTAGTGGATCATTAGCAATTAAGGGCGCTTCTCGATGACTGGAAGCATTCGTCCACAAATTGGTTATTGCAATTGTTCCTGCAATAACGAAAGCCAACGCAAGTGCAATGGCAATTGATTTTTTTGTTGATTTTTGATTCATGATAGTTAGTTTTATTAATTGTATTCTTTAGAGATTACGAGCAGAAACTATTTAAGCACAATTGGCCTCCTTCTTAATTTCTAAGATATACGAGGGGGAATGAGATGTGGATTTAGATGAATGAAATAAATCAGCGCTTAAGAATAGAATACACGTTCAAAAGTCCAGTAGGTGGCAATCATTGCAATTATTATGGATAATGGAATGATAATACGATTGCGATACCATATTTTTTGAGAGTGAAATTTTCCAATCAGGAACCAAGCAAGGAGAATAACTGCAACTTGCCCCAATTCGACTCCTACGTTAAACGATATAAGAGATGTGTAAAATGCATTTCGTGGTAAACCAATTTCGTCTAAAGCATTTGCAAATCCCATTCCGTGGACAAGGCCAAATAAAAAGACAATACCATAACGCCAAGGATTCAATTTGCCTACGAAAATATTTTCTAGCGCAACAAAGGCAATTGAAATGGCTATAATTGGTTCAATGATTTGAGCTGGTGGAATAATTATTCCCTTAGATGTCATTATTAAAGTAATGGTGTGCGCTACCGTAAAACAACTGGCCTGTAAAATGACAGACTTTAGACGAGAGTCCATCAAAAAGATGCACAAAACAAAAAGTATATGGTCGAGGCCCATCGGAATAATGTGTTGAAATCCGAGGATAAGGTAATAGACTATTATATTGCCCATTGGTTTTACTTCCATCCCGTAGTTAATGGTGTGTGCAAATAGATTGCTACAACATACTAAGACGAATAGGAATGTAAGGAAGTATTTTGCAAGTGAATAATTTTTCATCGTGCGGCAAGTTTGTTTTTGTTTGACTGTTGAACAAGAGCCATTGTATCCAAAAGCGGATTCGTACGAAGCGCAATGTTGCAATATTTATTTCCTAATTCAGATAAGTTATTCGCCTTGAAAATCATCCCGGCTTTATACCATAACTCTGCATTTTTCGATTTTGTTCCTATTGCTTTTAAAATGTGTGAGAGCGCTCTTGGGTGGTCATTGGTTTTATAATAAGCCCATGCTATCCCTTCGTTTACATCGATATTTTCAGGTCGTAGATTATACTCCACATGAGCGCTGTGCAACGACTTTTCATTTTCATTCATAGAAGAATAAACTAGAGCCAACTCTCGGTCAATATTATGTCCAATTCCGTTTTCTTCAGAGGTGGGATGCTTATGTTTCAAAAGCATGTCAAGCGCCTTTTGAAATTCTATTTCCGATTTTTTGTTTTCATTGGTCAAGCGATAAAGCAACGCAAGTTCATGGTGAAAGGAGTAGTCCTGCATGAAATCATTAGCTTGGTTGTAATAAGCGATTGCTTTGCTATAATTCTTTTTAGATTTTTCAATTCTAGCCAGTCCTGCTAAAGCCGGAGCATATAAGTTTCGATTGATTAAAGCTTGTTCATAATACATTTCTGCTTCATCTGTTTTCCCTGTAATTTCATGCAAATGCCCGAGATAAACTCGCGCCCATTCAGTTTGCTCCATTCCCGGATACCCCGCATTTAAAGCTAATGTCATGGCTTCTTTAGCTCCCGGATAGTCACCTATAATTTCACGCAAGTAGGAAATCCTGGTATAAGAACGAATGTCCGGGCGAATGCTTACCATCTTGTCTATAGTAGCAATTGCCTCATTGTATCTTCCAAGCTCGACCAATGCATCGCACTTGATTCCGTATATATTGGCGCTGTATGAATTTATTTTTATGGCATTATTTGCAGTTTGCAATGCATCTGTAAACTGATGCGCCGAAGCTTGCAATGTCGCTTTACAACACAGCGCTTCAAAATTTTTGGGTTCCTCTTTCAATATTTCATTTGCCATTTGATAGGCTAGTGCATCATAATAATTGTGATCACCCGTTACCCGTCCTTGCTGCAAATAGGCCATCGCTAGTTGCAATTTCAATTCATTAGATTTAATAGGATTGCGTTTTAATTGCTCTTCTATTCCTGTAATAGCAGCTTGTGTATTTATCCATTCGCCGGAAGTAGAAATTCTACCAAGTTGGGGCTTCAAGGCAGAAAAATCCGGTTCTTTTTTTTGAGTGGCAAAGATGGTTGCAACCAGCCCTACAAACAATGTAAGCAGTATGATGTAGCGTTTTGGCATATACATAGATTTATTAGATGTTTAATATATTAACGATAGGGAAGTAGTTTTGGATTGATAAAACAGAAAAATATTTTTATCTCAACATAAAACTCTTAAAATCTTAGCTCCTTAAAAATTAAATGCAATGTTTCCTTTCAAGAAAAAGGGAGTTCCTGGGGTATAGTGAAGTTCGGAAACGGGATTGGGTTCATTGAACAAACGGCTTTCGGTGTCAAACTGAGCTTGATTCCAAACTGTATTTAGAAGATTTTCGGCACTTAAACCAAATTCAAATTTGGAAAGTTTATAAGCTAGTACTGCATCTAGTAAAAAGGATCCTTTGGCTGTAACGCTGTTGGTTTCGTTTGCAGGTCGTGAGTCAATGAAACGATAGCGTAAACTGGCATTGATGCCGCTCACTTGCTTGTAAGTTAATCCTCCAATGCTTGTTAAGCGTGGTGCAAGTGGAATAAAATTTTCTCCTTCGGGAACTCCGACTAATCTACCGTGATTGTAGTTCAAATCAACATCAGCAAATATTTTATTGGTGATTTGATAGCGAATACTTAAATCAATTCCGATTCGTTGAGTTGGATTGTTTGTTTCTACAGTTGCCTCATCGCCTACATAAATCAATTCGCTTTCCAAATACAATTCCCACAAAGCGGCATTAACTAATATTCGTTTTCCTAATTTGAATTCGCTTCCAATTTCTCCACCATATGCTTTTGGTAAACTATTATCAATTTGATTTATTACCACTGACCTTGCATCATTAGAATGAAATCCAATTCCCGATTTTATAAAGAATTGAAGTTTATCATTAACAGCATAATAAAAATTCAATTTGGGACTTGCGCGTACAATTGATTTTGTACCGGATAAACTATCCACTTTATCATCTGTAAAATTGAATTGAAAATAATCTATTCGAGTTCCTGTATTGATTGAGAAATGCTTGTTTATGTCAAGAGTGAAATCAAGAAAGGAGTTGGTGTTTTGTTGATACACTTTTCCGGAAACAATGGTGTCAAGCACGATTCTTTTCTCTGTATGTTTGAGCGTAATATTTGTAAAATCATTTCGTGTTCCTATGCCGACTGTTGTATGTAAAGTTTTATCTGAAAAGAAAAAATCTTTTTGATAGGTGCCGTTGTAACCAAAAATATTTCGCTGGTCGGTTTGATTTATTCCATCACCGCGAACAGGGTCGTTTAGATAAAATGTAAAATTGGAATAGAGGTTGAAGTAATAATTTACATAGTAGATTTGGTTTTTTATAATGGCGTTGTTTTTGGTAGTTGTAGTTAAAATGGCGTTGATATTTGTGCGAGAAGTCTGTCCGCCTTCTGAAGGGTCTACGCTACCAAAGCGGTTTATAATTCCTGCTTCAACGGCACGTTGAGGAACTTGCCCCGATGCATCCCAATCAGCAAAAAATGTGGAAGCCGAAAAAGTAAAATAGTTTTTTGCGTTCAGCATTCCTGAGTATTTTCCAAAAATATTGTAGCGGTTGAATTTTTGTTTCTGGTCAAAATAAGAGTTAGTGAAAACATATTCAGCAGAGACATAGGCATTTTCTTTTTCTTTAGAAAATAGATGCTGCTTGTCTAAAAGTTTGAACATGCCAAGCATACGATAGGTATCAAACATTCCAAGTTCTGCTTTCACTTCATTACGTTCAATGGAATTTTTTGTAAAAAATTCTCCTGTTCCTGATGTTGCAAAATCTCCAAAACGCGCTGTGTAGGGCCCCTTGAATACTTTTAGACGATCAACTGTTTCTGGAATTACAAAATGAAAATCAGCATAGCCTTGTCCATGCGCATGTGAGACCATATTCACGGGCATACCGTCAACGGAGATATTAAAGTCTGTTCCGTGATCGCTATCAAAACCTCGTAAAAAAATCTGTTCAGCTTTTCCTCCTCCAGCATGTTGCGCAATAATAAGTCCGGGAACAAGTTGCAATAAGTCTTGTGCAGAATTTACAGGTCGCAACAGTTTGTCAACTCCTGATACGGATTCGCTTTGTGTAATTGATTTGTTCGGGTTAACAGTTACTTCAGTAAGATTGATGAAAGTAGGTTTCAGCGATATTTTGATTTCACGGTTGGCTGTAAGTGAAATTTCTTTTTCAAACTTTTCATAACCAAGATACGAGATGACTAACTTATAATTTCCTTGTGAAAGCCCTTTTAGATTGAAGTTTCCAAGTGCATCCGTGGTGGTTCCCTTATCGGTATTCGCTAAAGTTATAGTCGCCCCAACAATCGGTGTGCCTCCTTCATTGGTTGTGATCCGCCCATAAATAGACAAGTTTTGTGCAAACAGATTCCCACTTGTGAGGATAGAAAAGAGAATGTATAATAATGTTTTGGTAGAAGTACTTGTCTGCATAAAGAGGTTGGTCTTTCATTATATTATTGAACATACGGACCGTTTCAGTTTTTGGATTTCAGGCAATGTACTTTCTGCGAAAAATTAATGTAGCAATGACAAATAGTGTTATGGTTCTGAATTACATAGGGTTTGAGCGCTGACTTTGACGCTCCTATATAGTTTGAAGGAAAATTTAGCGTTTGTTCCAAATAGATCGAAGTAATCTTAAGCCCAGTAGTGTTCTTTTGTTAAAATTTTTCAACTAATTCTTTAAGTTTTTCTTTGTTTCGGAAGCTCTAAAATGGTTTAAGTTCGGATAATGGTGTAGACTTAGTAGATAATTCCAATTGCTCATTTATTGTTTTTTAGGCTTTTCTGAAGGATGTGATCGTAGCTCCAAGTAGATATACCTCTAAGTTTTGAGAGATTCGAAGTATTAGGCGATCTTTTTAAATAGTATAGCCCACAGCTAGTCATAAGGCTAGTTCAACATTAGTTGTCAATTATAGCTTGTAAAGTAAAGGTGAGATTTTTTTATTTTTGTTTTTTAATTTAAATAGAAGTAATAATATTTTTTTTACAAAATTTGAATTAAAAGTTATTCTTGATGAATTGGATTATTATTTTTTAATTGTAATGGTCTAAGTTGTAGTAATTCGGCGCGAAGATTTTTTCCTGCTTTTTCTTTGGTAATATTATTTTCGTTGCAATGATTTTCTAAAGTGGCTTGCTCGCAAAGTAAGTAGTGCAACATGGGAGAATTTTTAAACTTCTCTAGTTTAATATTCGTTTTATCTTGATCATTGTTTAGTTGTTCATGGGCTGATTGAATTAGTAGTTTGAAAAGCGTAATGCAGGTCGAAGGATATTTTTGTTCTTCGATATTTTGTTTGTATGCTTTTTGGAAAGTTGAAATTAAAATTTCTTTAGCCTGTCTTTTTGTAGGTGAAATTTCAACTGCGATGCTGTAAACCATAGCGCTGTAAGTTTTATACAGTGTTTCAAATTGGGATGACACAGATGCCTTCATGATTTAATTGTTTATATTCTAAGACAAATATGTAAACTACACAAATCATAGTTGTTATAGAATTTTGGGAATTAGTTATATTATTCACACTTATTTACAGTAATGACAAAAGGTTAAGTGGATGAAAATATAGCGAAACAAGGTAAGTTTTGTAGAGCAGATGAATGTTCTCTAAAATCAGCATAATCTATTATGCAGGATTGTGAAATTTACAAAAGCAGGATTTTTTCAATTGTTTTTATCTGAGGCGCCCAATAAAACTTATGATAATTAAAAATTATTTTCAACGCTTTAATTCCTTTTTTAAAAAATAACAGGAAGGACTTTTTAAATCTGATTTTATAAAATGTTAGTATAACCTTGACGGTTAGTAGACGTTCGTTGTTTTTGTCAAATGTATTTTTCCTTTTTTTTAATCAATGTCTAACATACATTAAATACCAAATTCATCTTCAAATATTTCAAAGTATGAAAACCGAGGGCCATCAGCAATTTACATTTCTATTTTCCTCCTTCTGAAAGGTTGATGAAGAATGTTTGTTTTTTATTATTTCATCAGCTCACCCTTATTAATTCCGACTCTCAACTCCATATTGTATTGCGGCTTCAAGTACATTAATGTTTATGTCTTTTAACGTTTTGAACTTAATACAATATCCAGTCACACTCGCTTTGCCTAAATTTTCCCCAAAAGTTTTGGTTAAGTAGGTTTTATCTTCGATACCCATAATGTAGACAGAGATTCCAGTTGTGTTTGCACTGATACCAATTTGATAAAACTCTCTTGTTTTTCCATCAGTATATTTTAGGGTTTGAAGACCATAACCAATATTTGGATTAGAAACAATTTTTCCTTTATCGTCTTTACCATCCAAAAACCATAATTTACATCCGGGTATTAGTTCTAAAATGATACGATGCAATTCTTGCATGTCGCTGCGTTTTGGTTCAGGCTGACTAGTAATATAATCTTTGATCTGTGTTTTTACATTCATGGATGATTTCAAGCAGGTATGTGAATATTTATGGTCATATTATATATGGAAAATCAAGATTATTTTTGTGAAGCCAACAGATTTTCCAAGTTGGTCATGCTCATTTTGAATCCTTCTTTAAAGCCCATTTCAATCATCTTCTCTAAACGGGCGAGCGATTCATTATAAATAGTAATGCACACTGTTGTAATTCCGTTCAGTTCGCTAAAAGTGTAATCCCAATCGGAGCCTGGTAATTCAGGGTTTTCATCTTTGTCCGCAAAAGCATTCATCATTTTGAAATTTGTTTTTGGACTGATGGAAGTGTATTTCTGAATTGCCCATCGCTCATGACCTTCTGGACTTACCATGGCATAAAATCTACTTCCGCCTACCTTGAAGTCCATATATTTTGTTTTTGCTGTCCAAGGTTTAGGCGCCACCCACTGATCAAGAATTTCTGGTTTCGTAAATGCATCCCAAACTAAAGAAAGGTCAGCATCAAATTCTCTGGTTATGATTACCGTTTTTGATGCTTTGTCAATAGTTAATTCATAGAGTAAGTTGTTTTCCATTATTTTTTGTTTTAGTTACAAACGTTGTTAGCGTTTGCGTGATTTTTTAAGTGTTGATAATAGGTTGTCAAGTTGATTGAATTGAGTTTCCCAAATTTTTCTGAATTGATCTATAAATTCATCAATCTGTTTCAATTGATCTGCATTGATGTGATAATAAATTTCTCTCCCCTTTTGTTCTTGACTCACTAATTCACATTCAGTAAGAATTTGGATATGCTTTGAAACTGCTTGTCGGCTGGTTTGAAATTCTTCCGCGAGCGCGTTCGGTGTCATGGCTTGTGCTGCGAGCAAAAGCAAAATAGCCCTACGTGTTGGATCGGCTATAGCTTGAAATACATCCCTTCTAGTTTCCATAATATTATATTAGCGCAATTATCTGGTTGCAAATATAAGCGCAACTATTTAATTGCGCAAAATATTTTGCATTTATTTTTGGAAGAACGGGAAAGGTATATAAGTTTTAGTTGGATTTGGGTGGCTCTGCATTGACAGCGAAGGAAAAGGCAAGGAAAAGTCACTAACTGAGTCAAAAAATGATTCAAATTAGGTGAAAAAAAGGAAGAGGCTGCCTCTGATGAGACAACCTCTGCTGAAAATTCAATTCCTTTTAATTTATAAAGGCTTTGTTTCCGTATTCATTTGAAGAGTTACTGCTGTTTGTGCCAATAACCTACCGTTAATGGAAGCGCCTGTCTGTAAATTTATCCCCGTTTTTCCTAAGATGTTTCCTTCAAAATGACTGTTCGATCCTAAGGTAACGGCACCAGTAGTCTGCCAGAAAATATTTTTTGCTTGTGCTCCTCCTATCAAGGTGATTTGAACTCCAGAGCTCATATTAAGAGTTCCAGAAACTTGGAAGATCCAAACTGCATTCGGACCGCCCGAAATCGTAATATTCGTTGGAATGTTAACAGCACTTGTCCATTTATATAGACCAGGTGTTAGTGTTAATCCTCCAATATTTCCAGCGCCTAGGTTTAAGAAATTAGGATTTGAGCGCCCCTTTGCGTTATTATAAGCGATTTGCATATCACCTACTGCTGTAGTCAATCTGGTTGCGTTCGTTATTCTGCAAGGAAGAGGGCCCGCTGAGTTGACTGAATAAATGTTGCCTGTTACCTCTGTACAAGTTAAAAGAATCGCAGCTCCAGTAATTGGGCTTGTTCCTGCATCACCCGTAACTGCTGCTGGATGGACAACGGTAATACCAGATTTTGACAGAATAGCAAAATCACCTGCAACTCCTAGACTAACTGCTTTTCTACGCACAGCTGATGTTTCTTCTATTGGCTTAATAGCGGATCCATCTGTATCTTGTAAAGAGGTATTCTCATCTTTTTTACAACTCCCCAATAGTACTACCAACAGCATGGCTACAATTGGAAACATGTTTTTAATTTTCATTTTAGTTGAATATATTTTGCAACAGAATTATTACACTGCAAAATTAGCGACCTCTGTAGGCTGCGTGTTACACAATTTAAGAGATAAGTTGCATGATTCACACATTATCCTTTGTGAAAAGTGAGATAGGCTGTATTAGATTTCAATTTTAACTTTTATGCTGTAAAGAATTACTTTTTGGTCCCGATGGCTTTCGGTTTGGCTTTAATTTGTGTTGGTTTGAGTTCGGCTTCGTATTTTCCAACCCAATCCTTCACCGTCATTTTTTTCATTAATTCACCAATGAGTTTATAAGGAATCTCATCTAATTTCTTAAAGCGAACACAACTTTTTCCCATATCCAGCTTTTGATTACTGTGCTTGGGGTATTCGGTTACGAACCAATTCAATAATTTGGGATCAGAATAAATACCCATATGATAAAAATTAATAGAATTTTTTTGCGAAGCAATTCCAGCAAAAGGCAATGGCTCTTCAGGCTTGCAATGGTAGCCAGCAGGGTAAAGTGTATGCGGTACCACATATCCCAAGCCGCCGTAGCTGATGGCAGGCTCAAATCCTTTGGGTAGGTTTTTCACAATGATATTGTGTAATTTGTTAAAAGCTTCTGCCCTGTCTTTAGGAATGTTGTTCAGAATCTCTTCTACATTTTTTCCAGTTGCTTTCATGATAATATATTTAAATCAAATATACTGTTATTTAATGTGATTTTTCCATCTCTATTTTATTCAAAGTGATGTCTACAGGAAGTACTTAAAAGCCATATTCAATTTGCCTTAATGATGTCCACTTGCAGGCTCTAAATTATTTCAACAGAGTATTATATTTACTTCAGTTACTATTGACCTCCAAAAGGAGTCCCGAAAATGCCAACAGCAAGTTCAACCCATACGAGGAAAAATCCCAAAAAGAGAGCCACACATAATGCGATTCTTAGTTTGGTTGTTTTTACTTTTCTCAAAATAAATTCAAGCGTTAGACCTGCACTGAGCAACAGAATGCCAGCAACGACAAAGTCAAATAAAGTCCAATTCACTTCTTCTGTAAATAGCATCGCTATAAAAGGGATGAGTAATAGCATTGGAACTGCAATAACAATTGCCATAAGTCTTTGATCTGGCTTCATCATACTAGTTTGACTTTTTTCCATTTTACTTAATTATTTGAGTTTTGTTCAAAAACGAAGGAATTACTGATTGATTGCCTGACTTTACTATTTTTTTTCTAAATGTAGATAGTGTTATAACTCTAACTATTTATCTACAATAGTGGCACCAACAACCCCAGGCTTTTTTTCTGCGAGCTTTAATACAATTTTAAGAGTTTCAATATTAATCTCCTCAATTTTCTTAAATCTAATGCAACTTACTCCCTTACTAAGTTTTCCAAACTCCTTTTTATATTTTTCCGCATCAGATTTATCTTCAATAATTGTACACACATAAATACTTATGTAATTTTTTTGATTAGCCAAGGAAATAATAGGCCACTCTTTTTTTTGCTTTTTTGAATCAAGGTAATAAAATGACCCGTAGCCGATCATATTAGAAGCATAATAGGGTTTTAGCTTCGGAACTGTTTTTTGAATTAATTCATGGAGAAAATTAATTTCTTTCTTACGTTCATCAGGGATCATAGCAAGATACTCTTCTAAGGATTGGGCCTCATTTTTTGCAAACATGTTCATAGTCGTATCGTTTATTTAATTTTTAATAAATTTCATTCTAATTGCATTTTGCAGAATATAGAACAGGGCCCACTCTATTTACTTAGGTGCAATTCCTAAAGGACTTCCTGACATTCCTAATCTTGTAAGCATTTAGCAAATGCACCTACATCCTCCAGCGAACCTGTTTTGAATAATTTATTTTCACCAAAAATATCGATACCTACAATGTCTACACCACTTACTAACATCTTCAGTTGCTCTAAAGTCAAGTCAAAATAAAAATCTAATTCCGTCATCTGTGCGTTTTCTTCAAAGGTATATTTAGGGTCAGGAATGGCATCAGAGGTTAATTCCACAACACCATTTTTTGTTTTAATTTTTAGTTTCATTGCTTTCATCGAATTTTTATCACGCATCGTTCTTTCATAAAACTCAAAATTCCAGCGATATGAATTTCCCTTCCTCTCTAAATTTGTTATGGCAAAAAATTTTGACTCGTTTGCTGATTTCATATCACCATTAAGCCGAATGTTTTTAGTTACAAGATGTTTTTCTGAAGTAAAGGGGTCTGATTCATTAGTTTTGAATTTACATTGAGCATTTATACTGAAGGATGCCCAAATTAAAATTACTAGAGTAAGTAGTGCCTGTTTTTTCATTTGATTGTTATTTTAGTTTATCAGATTTATACTCTTTCAATGATTTGGCTGATGGTTAGATTTTAACTGGACAAATAAAGTCCATTTAATTTGAAATGTATTGGTCTAAGAGTTAGAAGAATATGACCGAGGTTCATAAATCAAAGATATCAATTATTTTACATTATTGAATTATCAATGGAAGGCAAATCACTGTCATTACTTAGCCAATAAGAGTGTAAGGCGAGTGTGCTGCTCTTTAATGCTATACTTGTCTTTCGTTAGTAATCAGCTTTAATGTGAAACGACCTTTAGTCCAATGATAGATCCTATCAAAGTAATTATGAAAAACATTCGCAAAAAAGTGGCTGGGTCTTTAAATATCAATATTCCTATTAAAGCTGTTCCAACGGCTCCAACTCCAGTCCATACGGCATAGGCTGTTCCGATAGGTAATGTTTGCATGACTTTAATTAGAAGTCCCATGCTGATTATGAGTGTCACCATAAAACCTGCATACCACAAGTACATTTCGTTTCCAGTACTTTCTTTTGCTTTTCCTAAGCAAAATGCAAATGCAACTTCAAATAGTCCGGCAATAATTAGTATGATCCAGTTCATTTTTTTGTTAAAAATATTATCTGTTTGTCAATGTCAATATTGTGAGCAAGATAGATTAACTTTTCAACATAGTCGCTGATGATTTGTTAAATTAGGAAGGGCAGCACACTTTCTTATGGAATGCTCACAAACTAAATCCGAAAATACCTGTTTTCATCTTCGAGTAATTACTTTCTTCTTTAAATTTCTGCCAGTTGTTAATCGGTATGAAAAAAGGGAAAGTGTAGTGTCAACGATGGCTTTTTTGTCCATACAATGATGCGTCTTGCTTTATTACGCTCAAATCTCCTGAACGGTCCATGTAAATTTCTTTAACAAGACTCATGTCATCCATATTTAAATTTTTTCTAACCGCTTCCTGCAAATCGTTTTCGGTTATATGAACGCGACTCAAATTTTCAAGAAGTGGTTTGTTATGTTGAAACAACATGATGGATTTTCCTTTTAGAATGCTACCAGCCCAACTGCTTTTAAAAGTTATCCACGCTACTAACCGGTGTAAAATCATTATGACTAATGCAGCCAACAGAGTTCCAAGGAAAGAGTCATGACTTACTACTGCTTTGCCAAGTATGGCTCCTAGCATCAGAGCCGTAAGCGAGTCATATGCGGATTGTCTACTCAGCATTCGTAAGCCCCCAGTACGCACATAGGTGAGAGCAAGAAAAAATACAACCGCTGCACGTGCTGCCATTTGATGAGGCTCAACACTACCATCATCGAATCCAAGCAGGAAATTCAAATATTCTTTCATGGAATTTTATTTTTATAATGGCCAGTAAACTATTTTCGTGGCTATCATTCTTTCTAACAAAGTTCAAATTGAAGAGGTAGATTTGATTTTTTTATTCTTAATATTTGAGTTGGCCGTTTGCTGACAAATCAAATGTACCCCTTATGCATTTGGCCTAGAAGTTAAAATTATTTTTATAAGATGCGGTGTATTAATTTACCTTGAAGTGTTTAACATTCCACTGGAAGTTCGAGTTGGTTGAAATTGGTTCTTTAAATTTCAATACGATGCTGTTTCTTTTGACATAGGTTAATCACAGCTGGAGCAATTGGTAGTAATGATGGAGTTAAAGAAGGCAATTGATTTATCAATGGTGTAAGGCTACATACGTTATTTTACACTTGACGTTTATCTGATAATCGGATTCTCATTTTCTACTTCAACTTTTTTTAAATCGGATGTTGCTGGGCCATTTATGACTTTGCCTTCTTTTGTAAACCTGGAACCATGCATAGGGCAATCAAATGTTTTTTCGTCAGCATTCCATTGCAGAATGGCGCCCAAATGCGGACATACAGCTGTGCACGTATGCAATTTATTTTCTTCATCACAATAGACGGCAATTTTTTTAAATCCCGACGACATAATTCCTCCTTCACCTGGTTTTAAATCTTCCAATTTATTTACATCAGTACCGCCCAACCAATCGCCATATTGCCTAACCATGTTTCCTACTTCATGCAAATAGTCGTTGGTAGTTTTTAATGTAACGCGAGAAGGGCTGTATATTTTTATCCAAGGATTATCCCTTCCTGTAATTATATCTGTTATTATTATTCCACCAAGTGTTCCGTGTGTCATGCCATTGCCAGAATCACCTGTAATAATATAAATGTTGTCATCACCTGGATTTTTACCAATGTATGCCATGGAATCAATGGGTTCCATCACTTGACCCGACCATTGAAATGTAATGTCTTCAATACTTGGAAAGCGCGTTTTAGTCCATTCTATAAGTTTTGTGTATCGGTCTTCCTCTTTAGTATTTTCATCGTCAGCCTGACCC
>JANOAX010000078.1:0-3472 GCA_031411335.1 Bacteroidota bacterium | reverse complement strand
ACAAAAATGATTTTGAATCTTTATTTCGTGATTAAAAATTTAAGCATGAATGAAGAAAGAGCATTTGGACTCGATTCGAGTGCTGTACTGGTAGAAAAAGTACCTTTGATTGTAACTCCTCCAGGGTCCTATGATTTTACTCGATTAGATTAATACCAATTGCAAGTATATTTTAAAACTAAAAAAGGGCAGAAAATGATCTGCCCTTTTTTAGTTTATTCAATGAATATTATTTCTTAAAGAAAGTTTTTACGCTTGCTGCATTTCCTGCAGTTACCATTAATTTATAGGTCCCTGTTGTTAAATTACTCGGAACTTGAAACGCAAAATTATTGATTCCAGGTGTACCAAAAAATTCCATCGGTTCAGCAATCAATTGACCGTTTAATGAAAGAATTTTAGCAATTACAATTTCTTGCGACTCCAAATTAATTCTTAAAGTAGCATCGCTTTGAATGGGGTTAGGATATAAAATAGCAGCTAATTTATCTCCATTCACAGGAGCAATTCCAATGGTAGTTTGATCTTCTGTAATCAATAAAGTATTCGTACGGATAATATCTCCACTCGAAGTACCGCTGTTGTTAGCAAAGTTAAAGGCGCCATAAAAGGTTACATCGCCTGTTCCAGCAACAGGAGCTACCCAGTTAAATGACCATGTTTTTCCACCAGTACCTGCAGTTCCTGATGCGGTATGCGTAACGTACTTCGTACTCACAATTTTTGTAGTGGTTGGACTAGTAATAATTAATTGTCCTACTAATGCACCATTTGCTGCTTGTGGCGAAATTTGAAATCCGTATTTATTGATTCCAGTTTGTGCACAGGCTGCAGTGATTGTATAGGTCTGGCCTCCTATGTATCCTGCGGCTGGAACATTGGATGAAATAATTTGGGTTAGAGAAACAGATGCATTTCCAGCATGACAATTGGATGTGGCACATGTAACACCATCTGTTGGTGATCCAGTACGACCTGCGGGTGCTCCACCATTGTTACTATGGGCATCATTACCGCTAGTTTGAATAAGTAACAAAATGATTAATGCTGTGATTGAACTTAGAGTAAGTGTTTTTTTCATTTTTGGATTTTAGCGTGGTTTAAGGGTGTAAGTATACGAAATAAGTGTTAAAACATGCAAATTTGAATGTAAATACTTGATTATAAAATAAATGTAAGTTACATTCCTTTTGCTAATTTTGTGAAGTATTAAAAATGGATAAAATTTCATCAGCAGAAAAAAGAGTAGCTGAACTTACGGCTTCAATTAATGATCATAATTATCGATATTATATTTTAAGTGACCCTCTTATTTCCGACTTCGATTTTGATCAATTATTGAATGAATTAATTCAATTAGAAAAGGATTTTCCTGAGTTAATGGATCCCAATTCTCCTACACAACGAGTGGGTGGAGAAATCACTAAGAATTTCGAAACGGTGAAGCATGTGTACCCTATGCTTTCTTTAGGAAATACCTATTCGGAAGATGAGTTAAAGGAGTTTCATGAACGTGTAATTAAAAGTATTCCCGATGAAAAAGTGGAATACGTTTGTGAACTTAAGTTTGATGGTGTTGCCATAGGAATTCAATACGAAAAAGGTAAGTTTAAGAGAGCAGTAACTCGGGGAGATGGAATTCAGGGAGATGATGTAACTGCCAATGTTAAAACCATTCGTTCCCTCCCACTCCATCTAAAAGAAGGAAATTATCCTGAGCAATTTGAAATTCGTGGTGAGATAATTCTACCGAGAGCCACCTTCGAAAGAATCAATGAAGAAAGAATAGATATTGGCGAAACTCCTTTTGCAAATCCAAGAAATTCTGCTTCGGGAACGTTGAAATTGCAAGATAGCGCAGAGGTTGCTAAAAGAAAACTCGATTGTTTTCTCTATTCATTGTATGGCGAAAATTTGCCTTTTCCCTCTCACGAAGAGAGCTTGAAAGCGGCTTCTTCGTGGGGATTTAAAATCTCAAACGATAGAAAAGTTTGTCAATCCATTGATGAAGTGTTCGCCTTTATTAATTATTGGGAGACGAAACGACCAGAGCTCCCTTTCGATATTGATGGTGTAGTTATCAAAGTAAATAGTATTGAACAGCAAAATGAATTGGGATTTACCGCGAAGTCACCTCGATGGGCTATCTCTTTTAAGTACAAGGCAGAATCTGGATCTTCTCAGTTGTTAAGTGTCGATTATCAAGTTGGAAGAACAGGAGCCATTACTCCTGTTGCTAATTTAAGTCCAGTGCCGCTTGCAGGAACCATCGTAAAACGCGCCACACTGCATAATGAAGATCAAATCGAAAAATTAGATTTACATGTTGAGGATACTGTTTTTGTAGAAAAAGGCGGAGAGATTATCCCTAAAATTACTGGGGTAGATCTGTCGAAAAGAAAAGTAAATTCAATCAAAGTGGAGTTCATCCATCATTGCCCCGAATGTAATTTTGAACTAGTTCGTAAGGAAGGAGAAGCTCAACATTATTGTCCAAATTCATTGGAATGCCCGCCTCAAGTCAAAGGACGTATTGAACATTTCACTTCTCGAAAAGCTATGAACATCGACGGCTTTGGTACGGAAACTATCGATCTTTTTGTGGAAAAAAAACTCATCAACAACATTGCAGATGTTTATCAACTTAAGAAGGAAGATATTTTGTCTTTAGACCGTTTTGCAGATAAATCAGCAAGTAATTTATTGGAAGCCCTCGAAACTTCAAAGAAAGTATCATTTGAAAAAGTACTCTTTGCTATCGGAATTAGATTTGTAGGAGATACAGTAGCGAAAAAGTTAGCTCGACATTTTGGGTCTATTGATGCATTAATGGCAGCAGACGCGACTCAACTAATGGAGGCTCCTGAAGTAGGACAAGTTATTGCGGCAAGTATTCTAGATTTTTTCAAGGATCCCAATAATCAAAAGATGATTGAATCATTAAGAAGTAATGGGCTGCAATTCGAACTTTCTGCCGAAGACATGCCCAATAAGGTTTCAGAAAAATTAAAAGGAATTTCCATCGTTATTTCTGGAACATTTGAAAAGCATTCTCGTGATGAGTATAAGCAAATCATTGAAGAGAACGGTGGAAAAAATGCTTCTGGTGTGACTCGTAAAACCAATTATCTTTTTGCAGGTGCGGATGCTGGTCCAAGTAAATTAGATAAAGCGAAAGAGTACGGTGTGAAAATTATTAATGAAGAAGAGTTCCTTGCCATGATTGAGCCATCTCATTAAATTAACTATTTTTGAACAATAAATTAATATGCTAACCTTTCATGAAGAAATCATTTCGCCATAAAATAGGTCGCTATCTTTTCTTAAAGGAATTTGGGAAACAAGCTACCAAGCGGGGCTATGTTACTTTTGAAAAATCCAAATCAATCGGAATTTTGTACGATTCTTCCAATGAAAAGCATTTCGAATTGGTAAAAAAATACGTCAAAGAAATTCGTGAAACACATCATAA
>JANOAX010000077.1:0-16771 GCA_031411335.1 Bacteroidota bacterium | reverse complement strand
GGTTCAAACGATAAAACAATCGGCATTCCCCATTGAACAGGGTTGCCCAGCCATTTCGAATAATAATAGCTGGCTACCACTTTACTCGCATTTATAATTCTGCTCGGCTTCGACTTGAAAAGGAAATTAAGTCCGTCACGTAAATTCTTGTTCATCGGCGATAAAGTTAAGGATGAATCTGCTAGGAAATGTAAAATTTTGAAGAAGTATAATTGATTTGACAATTTCTCCCTTTTTCTTAAGATGGGTTTATTCTCTAAATTTAAATACATACACAGTTCTTGACTGTTACAATTAGTTACTATTTTTCGAGATTTACACGCATTGCCAATGTGAATTTTGATACTTTTACCACGATTTATGTTTACCTGGCTCGCTCGAATCATATTGCGCAACCGTCTATTATTCATTGTATTAATAGGCATAACAACTCTTTTTATGGGGTACAAAGCAACTACGATTCAACTTTCGTATGATTTTGCAAGAATTCTACCCGAAACCGATGAGGATTTTAAAGCCTATGAATCGTTTAAAGGCCGTTTTGGTGAAGATGGAAGTGTAATGGTATTGGGAGTAGAAGACAAGAATTTCTACACGCTTAAAAAATTTGCAGATTGGTATCGTTTAGGCGATGAAATCAAAGCGATGGACGGTATTGAGGAAGTGGTTTCCTTAGCTCGATTGTATAATGTAATCAAGAATGATTCGGCGCGTAAGTTTGAGATGAAACCCATCGTTGCTCATGAACCTACTTCACAAGCGGAAGTAGATAGTATCAAAACAGAAATTGAGAAGTTACCTTTTTATGATGGATTTATCCGCAACTCTCAAACTGGAGCAACGGTGATGGCTATCACTTTCGATAAAAGTAAGCTCAATACAAAGAATAGAATTGATGTTGTAAGCCAGATTAAAGCGAAAGCCGAAGCATTTGGATTAAGTAATAAATTGGATGTGCATATTTCTGGTCTACCTTATATCCGTACTGCAATTACTAGTAAGGTGGTTGAAGAAATGAAGTTGTTTATGCTTCTGGCTGTATTAGTAACGGCAATTGTCCTCTTTGTTTTTTTTAGAAATTTTCAAGTGCTTTTTTTCACACTCATCGTGGTGTTCGTTAGCGTTATTTGGTCGATAGGAATTATTGCCGTGCTTGGATATAAAATCACCATTTTAAGTGGATTGATTCCGCCACTCATTATTGTCATTGGCATTCCAAATGCTATCTTGTTATTGAATAAATATCAAGTAGAGTATAGTCGGCATAATTCCCAAGCAAAAGCGTTAGCTCGAATGGTTCAGCGCATTGGACTTACTACATTTCTAGCGAATGTAACAACGTCCATTGGATTCTTTGTTTTCTATTTTACAAATAGTAGAGTGTTAATGGAGTTTGGATTAGTTGCAGCGATTAACGTGATGGCTACATGGCTCATTTCTTTAATTTTAATTCCAATTGTCTTTAGCTATTTAGCTCCTCCCGATGTTAAGCATCTGAAACATTTACAAGCTCCTCGACTTAATAAATTATTGACAAACGTCGATAAATGGGTGCATTTACATCCCAAATATATTTATGTGAGTGTGAGTGTAATTATGTTAATTAGTTTATTTGGTATTTCTAAAATTTCAACCAATGGATTTGTTGTAGATGATCTGCCAAAAAAAGATCCTGTTTATTTGGATATGAAATTTTTCGAGAGTAATTTTAAAGGAGTACTTCCACTCGAGTTTTCCATCAATACATTGGAGCCGGGAGGTGCGTTAAAACAAACGACACTTCAGAAAATAAATCGCTTGCAGAAAATGTTAACTCAGTATCCCATCTTTTCAAAACCACTTTCTGTAGTGGATGGTATTAAATTTTCTTATCAAGCGTATCACGATAATGATCCTCGTTTTCATATTTTACCCGGCACCATTCAACTCGCAGAAATGTCGAGTTTCGCTGGCGATATGAATGGAAAAGGAAATGCATTTAAAAGCTTTATTGATAGTAATCGTCAAATTACTAGAGTGAGCGTTCAAATGGCAGATATCGGTTCGCTTAAGATGGAAAAGATGTTGAGTGAGTTGCGCCCTCGTGTTGATTCTATTTTCCCACCTGATAAATATGAGACCATCATTACTGGGAATAGTCTTATTTTCTTGAAAGGGAATAATTACATGTTCAAGAATTTGATGGAAAGTATTCTTTTAGCCATCGTGCTTATTTCAATTATCATGGTTACTCTTTTTATGTCGATTCGTATGATTTTAATTTCGATTGTGCCCAGTCTTATTCCATTAATAATTACCGCTGGACTGATGGGCTATTTTGGGATTTCATTGAAGCCTTCTACGATTTTAATTTTTAGTATCGCCTTTGGAATGGCGTCTGATCAAACTATTTATTTCCTCACCAAGTACCGTTATGAAATGCGAACCAATCCAGTCATGAGTATTTCAAATGCAGTAACTTTAACTATTCGAGAAACAGGAGTAAGTATGGTGTATTCATCCGTGATTTTATTCTTTGGATTTTTTATTTTTAGTGCCAGCGACTTTGGAGGAACTGCGTCTTTAGGAAAATTACTAAGCATAACTTTGTTAGTAGCGATGTTGGCGAATATTATTGTGTTGCCCGCTTTCTTACTTAGTCTTGAGCGTCGACTTACTACAAAAGCGTTTTTAGCAGAGCCGTTTTTTGAAACCAACGATGAAGAAGAAGATATTGATCGCGAAAGCTTATCGATTCGAAAAGAACAGCAAGAGGATGATTTAATTAAGTAATGTTCCGAATAAAACAATTGCTGTTTAAGTGTTGACACAAAGAGGGATATAATTATATCCAACCTTTTTTTATTATTTTCGTAGAATAGATTTACAAGATATTATTGACCCATGAAAGGAATTATATTAGCCGGTGGCTCTGGAACACGATTGCATCCATTAACGATAGCGGTGAGTAAACAACTCATGCCCGTCTATGATAAGCCAATGATTTATTATCCGCTTAGCGTATTAATGATGGCAGGAATAAGTGAAATTTTAATCATCACGACGCCACACGATCAAATCATGTTTCAAAAGTTACTCGGCGACGGAAAAGAACTTGGATGTAATTTTCAGTATGCTATCCAAACGGAACCAAACGGGTTGGCACAAGCATTTGTAATTGGTGAATCATTTATCGGAAATGATAATGTTGCTTTGATATTGGGCGATAATATTTTTTACGGTACAGGTCTCGAACAATTATTGCGAGAAAATAGTAGTCCAAGTGGTGGTGTCGTGTTTGCATATCATGTAAGTGATCCAGAAAGATATGGCGTGGTTGAGTTTGATAAGAATAATAAAGCATTAAGTATTGAAGAAAAGCCTACTGCTCCTAAATCAAATTATGCAGTACCCGGACTCTATTTTTATGATAATGACGTTATCCAAATTGCAAAATCATTAAAGCCAAGTCCGCGCGGTGAATATGAAATTACGGATGTCAATAAACATTATTTGGAAGCCGGAAAATTGAAAGTAGGAATTCTTGATAAAGGCACAGCATGGCTTGATACCGGCACTTTCGAATCATTAATGCAGGCTGCACAGTTTGTTCAAGTAATTGAAGAACGTCAGGGCTTGAAGATCGGTTGTATTGAAGAAATTGCTTGTAGAATGGGCTTTATTGATAAATCTCAGCTAAAAAAATTGGCGCTTCCTTTGATTAAAAGTGGCTATGGAAAATATCTTTTGGCTTTTTCAGAAGAAAAATAAGTCTCTTACCTCGTTTGTTTAGTCCTTGACCTTCAGAATGGAGGCGCTTACCAAATAATTGAAGTTGGTGTTTTTCATTCTTTAAAGTGCAATTTTTTTTATTCAAAATCTACTGAATTCACTATAAAATTCACTAATTTCGTATTGGATAAATAGGATTACACGAAGCCTTGTTTATTTAGTACACAACCCAAATTCAATAGTTTACAAAAGCATACTTTCATGCAAAGAAAAATACTTGTCACAGGTGGTGCTGGATTCGTAGCAAGTTGCCTTGCTCAACGTTTAGCAGATAACCCCGATAATTATGTTGTTATCGTCGATAATATGTTAACCGGCGATCTTATCAAGTTGCCTATATCCATTCATGATAATGTGCGATTTATTAAGGCCGATGTAAATAGCTTTAATGATATATCAGCCATTTTCGCATCTTTTTCTTTTGACTATGTGTTTCATTATGCAGCACTAGTCGGCGTAAAACGTACACTCGCAAATCCAGTCATGGTTTTATCCGACTTGAATGGAATAAAAAATGTTTTAGATCTCTGTAAAAATACAGGCGTTAAACGTGTGTATTATTCTTCCAGCTCTGAAGTATATGGTGAGCCTGTAGAGTTTCCTCAAAATGAACATACCACACCACTGAACTCAAGACTTCCTTACGCCATTGTTAAGAATGTAGGCGAAGCATATTTGCGCGCCTATTATCAAGAGTTCGGATTAGAATATACCATCTTCCGTTTCTTTAATACCTACGGTCCTAAACAAAGTACTGATTTTGTGATGTCGAAGTTCCTAGAAGCTGCATTAGCAAATAAGGAAATTACCATTTATGGAGATGGTAGCCAAACCAGAACATTCTGTTATATCGATGATAATATTGAAGCTTGCTTGAATGCGTTTTATCAAAATCATATCGTTAATGACGTAGCCAATATTGGATCTGATTATGAGATTACCATGCTCGATCTCGCAGATAAAATTATAAAGATTACGAAATCCTCTTCCAAAATTGTTTTTCACCTGCATTGAAAGAGGGAGATATGACTCGACGTTGCCCCGACATTTCTTTGATGAAAGAATTATTACAAAGAAAGTTGACTCCGCTGGATGAAGGCATTCAACGACTCATCGATGCCAAGCATTCTATTACTGCATAATGACAGAAAGTGTTGAACAACTTCAGAAGGAAGTAGAATTCCAACTGAGTCAACTCGATTTTCCTCAACAACCTGAATCGCTTTATGATCCCCTTCGATATATGCTTTCGTTGGGAGGAAAGAGAATGCGTCCCATCTTGGTTTTGTTAGCCAATGATTTGTTTGCTGGAAAAAAAGAGAGTGCAATCCCTGCTGCTTTAGCCGTAGAGGTGTTTCATAATTTCACGCTTTTGCATGATGATATTATGGATAAGGCGCCGTTGCGAAGAGGAAAACCCACCGTTCATCAAAAATGGAATTCCAATATTGCAATTCTATCTGGAGATGCGATGTTTGTGAAATCCTGTCAACTGATTTCGCAAACGCCAATTTCGGCTATGCCCGCCGTTATGAATCTATTTTTGAAAACAGCACTTGAAGTTTGCGAAGGACAACAATATGATATGGATTTCGAAAGCCGGAAAGATATTGAGGTTGACAAGTATATCGAAATGATCAAACTAAAAACAGCTGTTTTGGTGGGTGCATGTTTGGGTATTGGAGCGCAAATCGCAGGAGCAAAGGAGGAAGAAGTAAAGCATATTTATGATTTTGGTGTGAATCTCGGAATCGCTTTTCAATTGCAAGATGATATTTTGGATGTATACGGCAATGAACAGAAGTTCGGAAAACAAGTAGGTGGAGATATTATCGCTAACAAAAAAACATTTTTATTACTCTCCGCACTTAAAGATGCTTCAGGCCAAACTGCTATCGAATTGCAAAAATGGTTAGCGTATGATGGCACTGATAATGCATCGAAAGTAGAAGCAGTAAAGAATATTTACGAAACACTACACGTAAAAGAATGCGCAGAAAAGAAGATGGAGGAACTTTATTCGGAAGCACTTTCTCATCTCGATGCCCTTCCCATCAACCAACAACGAACAGCAGCATTACGAAAACTTTCTTCAATGCTAATGCTTCGCGAAAGCTAGGGGTTAATTCAGAATTCAGAATTAGGAATTAAGAATTCAGTTCCGATAGACAACCAAGAATATGTATTGAATAGCTTACTCAAGTGTCCTATAGTGAACTCTTGTGCCTATAGTGTTAAAAATTATGCCTTACGCAAGCTCAGGTCTACCTAAATCACGCAAATGTTTAATGTGTGCATTGATTGCCGAAAGTACCGTTGGATACTCAATGTACTTCACATTAAACTCCTGACAAGTTTCTCTTACCAATTTGCTAATTGCAGGATAATGCACATGCGATATACGTGGAAATAAATGATGCTCCACTTGAAAATTCAATCCACCCATGAACCAACTTACAATTTTATTTTTCGTGGCAAAGTTTGCTGTAGTATGAACTTGATGTAATGCCCACTCTTCTTCAATTTTATTTGAATTCGGATCAGGAGTTGGGAATTGACAATCTCCTACAACGTGTGCTAACTGAAACACAACGGCAATCGTCAATCCAGTTACAAATAAAATAACACTGTAACCAATAATCGTTGCTACCCATCCTTTTAAAAATATAGGCAGACCAATAAACAAACCTAAGTAAGTTAACTTAGTAATCCAGAATCCGAAATGTTCTGAAAGTTTCATTTTACGAATGGGTGTTGGACCAATCTTTCGAGTGAAGTACTTATGGAAATCCATCCAAAAAATCCACATGAAATACGTAGCACCGTAAAGTAGAAACCAATACACATGTTGGAAGCGATGGAACCAATATCTTTCTTGTTGCTCATTAACTCGCATGAATGGCTTCACATCAATATCATCATCCACTCCATCAATGTTTGTGAAAGTATGATGTACAATATTGTGTTTTACTTTCCACATGAAACTTGAACCGCCCATTAGATTCAAAGAATACGACATTAATTTATTAACGCGTTTGTTGGTAGAGTAAGAGTCGTGCGCTCCATCATGCATTACATTGAAACCAATACTTGCAAAAGTTAGTCCCATCAACCCACAAAATACAATCGACAACCAAATGGGTAGATTCGCAAATACCAACACGGAGTAAACAAGAATGGCGACAGAAACTAATATGATGGTTTTAGTAAATAGCTTTATGTTTCCAGTAGGTTTAATTTTTTCTTCTTTGAAGTAATTGTCAATGCGTTCACGCAATGCATCGAAGAAGGGACTGGTTCTATTGTTGAAGGTTATCTTTGACATATTCGAGTGCAAAAATACTTACAAGCGATCATATAAACCTGTTTTATTAATTAAAATTCCAATTATACATTGAAAATCAATAAGATAGTAAAAATGATGTTGGTCATTTAATCTCTCTTTTTCAATCAATTCCGGGTTTGTGATGACTTCTGGTCGAATAGCCCCGCGAAAGGCTGCTGGTTGTTAGCTCCTATCTCCTTTGTTAAAGCCTAATCCCGATAGCTATCAAGAACGTTGACCGAAGAAGACGTATAATAGAAAGTAAAAATTCTTGCAGCTTGCAGACTAAACTAAAACCGGAGCATTATCATCAGGCAACTACAAAAATCTTTTGTCTAATCTCCCATCTCCCAACTCCGATCTCCGACCTCTACACCTCAAACTTCACTAAAAACAATCTCTTCTTCGTCACCGCTGGAACAATAAAAGTATTTTCGTCTACTTGCTTTCCGGCTCTTGGTAAAATGGAAATGCTATCACTCTTTTTACTAATTTTTTTACTTTTCATTTCTCCTTTCGGATCAATAGAATTACCTGTAATTTCATTGCTTCTCCCAATATCATTATTGAAAACAATAGTTAATTCTTCGGGCGTTAAGATGGTATTAAAGGATGAATACAAACCTTCGTCGTCCATCGAGGTTTGTTCTTTTCTGATCAACTGACTCCAATGAATAGTGCCATCTGCATTCACGGAAAGTGTAAGTATGTTGTCAAAATGAAATTCAATTCTTCGATTAAAAGTTTGCGTGAAGTAATCGTAAAAATTATATTCGCTGAGGTAAGCAGCTTCTGCAATAATAATCGCTCCGCCGTCATTTCTAGGAATAACATTTCGAATGGGATAGCTGATCAAGCTGGCTCCTGTGCCCGTATTTCTTTGTCCAATAAATTTTAACTGGGCTTCATTGTTTAATTTACCACTATTGATTTTTAATTCATGCTTACCATTTAATCCGAGTGTTGCATAGAGTAAGCTCGCTCCTGCAATTGAAGTTTGGTCAGAATAGAATCCAGTGATAATCGCTTGGTTGTTGATTTTGTCAATGACCAACGCCGCTTCGTTCATGTATTGATCTACACGATTGAAATCATATTCTTTCATTTTGTTTTCCATCTTATTTACATGGAAAATTTTATATTGACGCAATCTGTTTTTCTTGCTTTCAGAAATATCTTTTGTAAAAGCAAGAAATAATAAGTCTTCCGAATTACTAATAGCAAATTCACTCAGCTCCGCATTTTTTGCAGAGTAATTAATTTCCGATTTAAATTGAAAAGAAACCAAGAACGAATCGTTCACACAAGCATAATGAATTTGGATATTTCCATTTCCTGATTCTTCCATAGCAACTCCCATAAATCGGCGATTGGGTGATATAACCAATCGAGGTTTTGAAAGATCAGAAGATTTAGGAATCGTACTTGAATATATTTTTAATCCATTGACTTCCATTTCACCTTTTGAATTTAAAACACTTAAAAAAAGTTGAATCTCCCCACTCGAACGCGATTGTAAACTAGAAACGATTACTGGTTTTTCGTTGAAGAATCCGATACTTTCTAAAGAGCCACCTGAGGGAATTGCGTCAACCGTTTTTCTCCACTTAGGTTGTAGGTTATAACCAAAATAACTGAGTTCGTATTTTCTCGATTTCAACCCAAAGCGATCTCTGCTCGTTTCTAATGATAGATTGCTCATTAAAATATATACTCCTTCTTCGTCTTGCCCTATTACTTTCGCATAGTCGAATCCGTTATTGTCGATGTTGTCTGCAGAAATTTGAATTGACTGCGCCCAACTTAGGTAAGTCGGACTTAAAAAAATTAATAGAAGGAAATATTTCAATAATGGTTTCATATTCATTTTTAAGAATGCTCAACTAAAAACGGATTGTTTACTTTTTCAAATTCAATACTGGTTTCTGGACCATGTCCTGGATATACTATCGTTTTCCCAGGCAATATAAATAGTTTTTCTTTTATGCTTCGCAGTAATGTATTGGTATCTCCTCCTGGTAAGTCGGTTCGCCCTACACTCTGTGAAAATAATACATCTCCGCCAATTAATGTATCACTTTCTTTGTGCCAAAAACAAATACTTCCCGGACTATGTCCCGGAGCATGGATCATTTCAAGCGTACAATTTCCAAATTTTATAGTGGCTCCTTCTTTTAGATTTGTAATTGGAGCAGGAGATGCTTCCATAAAGATTCCATATACTTGTCCGTATTGCAAACAAGCGGCAAGTAATTTTTCTTCTAATTCGTGAATCTGTGGTTGAAGTTGAAAAGCCTCTCCTACAAATTTATTTCCTAATACATGATCAATATGACAATGGGTATTGAGTAAATGAACAGGCTTAAGCTTTTGTGTTTTTATAAAATTGAAAAGTTCTTCCTTTTCTTCTGGATCATAACAACCTGGATCAATAATGGCACATTCCAATGTTTCATCATATAAAACATACGTATTTTCTTGAAATGGATTAAATGTGAATCGTGCAATTTGCATCATGATACGGTATTCTTTTTTGGTTTGTAAGCAGATTTCGAAAGTATAGATTGCGCATCTTTTTCCATAAATAATTGTAATAAATTGGTGTTTGGATGTTCTTGCATATAGGAGCGAATAATATGCCATCCAATGAATGCGCCAAGTCGTGAAGGCGACTCTTTTGGAAATCCATTGGTACTATTTCCATCGTGAATATACTTCAAATAAACTTTGGGATTGATGTTGTACAGTAAATCTTGTTCAATAAAAAATGACCAAACTTGTTCCTCATGTTCATTCGCCCATTGGAGTTGTGCAGGTGAATATCCTAATTTAATGGTATCATGTGTTTCAGGGGAAAGTACATCCATCGCATATAAAATTTTACCTTGAAAAAGCATTTGCGCTAAACAATTTTTTTGTGTGCTATCATCCAAAAATTCACTGTCGAGCCAACCTTTCATCATATCATTTACGATGTATTCAGGTTCGAGTTTTTTCATCATATACATCGGCAACTGAAGACTTGGATAGTATTTGTAATCCTGCCCCAAATAAAAATGTAAACCAACTCCCAAGGTACTGTCCATGGTCATGATGTTACTACTAAAGGGAGAAATGTACGTCATGATGGTAGGAATTTTCTTTCCAGGAAATGCAATTTTGTAGCGTTCAAATGCCAACGTCAATTCTTTTTCTAACCATTCAAGATCACCAAACTCTTTTTGACAATCCATAAAAATTTCATGGATATACTGGTCCTTTAAGTATTGATTAAGGTTCTTCGCAATTTCTACATCTAAAGGTTTGCGTTTGCTTGGAGGAATGATAGAGGCCAATTGAACACACCATAGCTCAAAGAAATCACCATATGTTGAGCGTAATGCTCTGATTTTAGCAGTGTCAATGGTCTGGTCTTTTGAGGATAATTCATTTTCAAAACGAATGATCTTTAAAGTTGAAATTTCTTGCGTAATCTCTATGGGCTCAGGGCGTTTTTCGTCTTTTCCATTTTGTCCACAACTATAAGTCAATAATATCAGTGTGAAAATATAGATTCCTAGCTTTGTTTTGTGTATCATTGTACTTCTAATCTAATGGTTATGCGCAAACTTATATTAATTTTAATGATTGCCTTCTTTTTACCTGTTTTAACGAAGGCACAAGATCAGAAATTTCATTTCGGTTTTAAAATCACGCCCAGTATGGCTTGGATAAAACCAGATACCAAGAGCCTTGACCGTGAAGGTTATCGTTTAGGCTTTACCTATGGTGTTCAAACTGAATTTCGCTTAGCTGATAATTATGCATTGGCAACAGGAGCCCAAATGTCTTATAGAGGCGGGAAGCTCAAATCCGATTCAGGTGTTGATAGCATTCCAGACCAATCGGTTATCTACAATGTGCAGTATGTTGAAATTCCAATTTGTTTAAAAATGTTAACGAATCAATTCAATAAGATTCGTTATTATGGACAATTTGGTTTCGCTCCCGGTATGCGAATTCGTGCATTAAAGGATGTTGGTGGAGAGGATAAATTGAGTGCAAAGGATGAAATTAATTTTATGAATGTAAATATGATCATTGCCGCTGGTCTTGAGTATGAAATTAGTGGCTCTACCGTGGCTTTCGGTGGAATTGAATTTAATAATGGCTTTGTGGACATGATCGATGGAGGCGGTAAAGCTTTTACTAATTTCTTAGGATTAAATATCGGCATATTGTTCTGATAATTAATAGATAAAATATTATATCCTGTGTACGGCACAGGCATCATATTAGCCGAAATCATAAAAGATTTCGGCTTTTTTAATGCCTTTTCTATTTCCGTACCTTTGCCCCGATGAAAATTGCGCTCTCTCAGCTGAATTTCCGAATTGGTAATTTTACGTATAATACGTCGCGTATCGTTGACGAAATTGAAAAAGCCGAAAAGGATCAAGTAGACTTACTCGTTTTTGCCGAATTAGCCGTATGTGGATATCCACCTCTCGATTTTCTCGACTATTCCCATTTTATCGACCGATGCAGCGATAGTATTCGAAATATCGCAGAACATTGTAAAAATTTGACGGTGATTATTGGTGCTCCTGCTTTTAATGCAGACCCTAAAGGAAAAAATCTTTTTAATTCTGCTTATGTATTAGCAGATGGTCAAGTGCAACAAATCGTTCACAAAACCTTGCTGCCAACCTATGACGTCTTTGATGAATATCGATGGTTTGAGTCGAATCGCGAATTTAAATGTGTCGAAGTAAAAGGAGTTCGTATAGCCCTCACCGTTTGTGAAGATCTTTGGAATATTGACGAAGATCCGCTCTACACTTTTTGGCCAATGAAAGAATTGATTCAACAGAAACCTCAACTGATGATCAATATCGCCGCTTCCCCTTTTTGCGATCAACACGCAGAAAATCGAAAAGCAATTTTAATTAAGAATGTAAAAGAATATCATCTGCCACTCTTATATGTTAATCAGGTAGGTGCTCAAACTGATTTGTTATTTGATGGTGGGTCGATGTTGATTGACTCAACTGGAAACATTCAGCATGAGCTTCTTTATTTTCAGGAAGATTATGTTGCTTGTGATTTTAATGCAACAACAAAAAAATTTTCAAATCTAAATAGTAAGTTTCCTACATCCAGTCCATCAGATAGAATCGAAAGGATTTATCAAGGCTTGGTCATGGGAATTCATGATTATTTTGAAAAGATGGGTTTTACAAAAGCCATACTTGGACTCAGTGGTGGAATTGATTCTGCATTAGTTTTAGCCTTAGCTTGTGAAGCATTGGGTCCTAAAAATGTACATGCCGTTTTAATGCCTTCCGAATTTTCTAGCGATCATTCCGTCAGTGATTCGGTGAAGATGGCAGAGAGAATAGGTTGCACTCATGAAATTATGCCAATAGCGCCAATGTACGATTCGTTTTTGAATGCATTGAAATCGGATTTTGCAGGCACACCCTTTAATGTGGCTGAAGAAAATATTCAAGCACGCATCCGTGGATTAATTCTAATGGCTCTTTCCAATAAGTTCGGTTATATTCTTTTGAACACAAGTAATAAAAGCGAACTCGCTGTAGGCTATGGAACGTTGTATGGTGATATGTGCGGTGGCTTGTCTGTTATTGGCGATCTGTATAAGATGGATGTATATGCGCTATCTAAATTTGTCAATAGAGAACATGAAATCATACCGAATTCAATCATCACAAAAGCGCCTTCTGCAGAATTACGCCCCGATCAGTTCGATAGTGACTCATTACCTCCTTACGAATTATTAGATGCTATTTTACACCGTTACATCGAGCAACAAAAAGGTCCAGACAAAATTATTAAAGATGGTTTCGATGAAGAACTCGTTTACCGCATTTTGAAAATGGTAAATAATAATGAATGGAAAAGATTTCAATTCGCACCAGTCCTACGCGTTACCTCAAAAGCATTTGGCAGAGGGAGAAGAATGCCACTAGTTGCTAAGTATCTTGGTTAGAGTGGGAGAATCGGAGAGTAGGAGAATCGGAGAGTAGGAGAACAAGAGAACAGGTGTGTTCACTTCGTGTGACACCTTCTCAATCAAATTAATAATATAGAAACCTTCTAATTTATTAAGTAAAAAGATTCATTAGGACTTCTGAGCGCAGCAATTTACCAATTCACCAATTTACCAACTCACCAATTGCCTAGCCGATCACCCATGTCTCTCTTCCTTTCAAAATGGAATCTAAATCAGCTTTCTTCTTGCTTTTAGCTAATTCAATTTGGTCCTTAAGCCCATCTTCGTAGCATGAACGATCTGCAGAATAAAATACACCGAAAGGACGTGGCAAGTGATCTTGTCCATCTTCCGGACGATCAAAGAATCTTGATAAAATTCCGGCTTTAGTTAAATCCTTTTCGTCATGTATCCACAAATCATTGGCAGAATTACCATTTGCATTTAAGTCTACAATCACTGGTTTAAATCCTTCGAGTTTAATTCCTTTATCAGCGTTATGTCCGAAAATTAATGGCTTGTCTTGTTCGATAATAATAGTTTCAGCTTTCTTGGTTCCTTTATCTGTGAAAATTTCAAAGGCTCCATCATTAAATACGTTGCAGTTCTGATAAATTTCTAAAAAGGAAGTTCCTTTATGTCCATGTGAACGCTTTAACATTTCTTTCAAATGTACGGGATCACGATCCATAGAGCGAGCTACAAAAGTACCATTGGCTCCTAATGCTAATGCAATGGGATTAAAAGGATGATCAATCGATCCCATCGGTGTCGACTTCGTTACTTTTCCTTCATGTGACGTAGGCGAATATTGTCCCTTCGTTAATCCATAAATTTCATTGTTGAATAAAAGTAAATTGATATCGAAGTTTCTTCTTAATAAATGAATGAAGTGGTTGCCTCCAATCGACAATGAATCCCCATCACCACTCACCATCCAAATACTAAGTTCTGGACGAACACATTTTAATCCACTCACAATCGCAGCTGCACGACCATGGATACTGTGCATTCCATAAGTTTCCATGTAATATGGGAAACGAGAAGAACATCCAATTCCAGATATGAAAACGATATCTTCTCTCGGAATTCCTAATTCTGGAACTACAGTTTGTACTTGTTTGAGAATGGAATAATCGCCACAACCCGGACACCATCGGACTTCTTGATCGGTCACAAGTTCTTTACTCGTAAATTTTTTATCTTCTGCTGATGTGGTAGTTGCTGACATAGCTATGGGGAGTATTTTAATTCGGTAGATTAATGAAACTGATAATTTATTTTTTTGCTAGTTCTTCAATCTTCGCAAAAATTTCCGTTGTAGAAAACGGCATTCCTTTGATTTTATTCAAACCAATTGCAGGAACCATGAATTTATCACGAATGATAGAACATAGTTGACCAGTATTCATCTCTGGAATTAAGATCGTATCGAAGTTGTAAAGAATCTCTCCTAAGTTTTTCGGGAATGGATTTAGATGGCGTATTTGTGCATGACTCACATCCATTCCTTTTTCTCTTGCCTCTTTGACTGCTGCTTTGATAGCACCATGTGTTGATCCCCATCCTAAGACAAGAATTTTTCCCTTCTCCGCACCATTATCTATGGTCTGTAACGGAATGTAATCAGCAATTTTATTGACTTTAGCTTCACGCATGCGAACCATGAATTCATGGTTTTCTGGATCATAACTGATGTTACCAGTCTCATGCGCTTTTTCTAATCCTCCAATGCGATGCTCTAAACCTTTCACACCTGGAATGGCCCATGGTCTTGAAAGTTTTTCATCACGCTTGTAAGGTAAAAATCCTCCCTCTGGAACTTCAGTTATGAAATTTCCTTTGAATTCTTTTAAGTCAGCCGCTTGTGGGTATCTCCAAGGTTCCGATCCATTAGCAATATATCCATCGCTTAGGAAAATTACGGGAGTCATGAACTCGATAGCAATTCGGCATGATTCATAAACTGCAGCAAAACAATCAGCAGGTGAAGTAGCACAAATTACAGGGATAGGAGCTTCTCCGTTTCTACCATACATGGCTTGAAACAAATCACTCTGCTCAGTCTTGGTTGGTAAACCTGTTGATGGACCCCCGCGCTGTACATTTATAATCAACATTGGCAACTCTAACATCATTCCTAATCCCATCGCTTCACCTTTTAAGGCGATACCTGGACCTGAAGAAGTGGTTACTGCGAGTTTTCCGCCAAATGCTGCTCCTATGACTGAACAAATAGCTGCAATCTCATCTTCCGCCTGATAAGTAGTTACTCCGAAATGTTTGTATTTGGCAAGGTCATGTAAAATATCAGTAGCGGGAGTGATAGGATAAGAACCTAAGAACAAATCTAACCCACATTTTTGTGATGCAGCAATAAGTCCAAGTGCCGTAGCTTGGTTGCCCATGATGTTTCGATATTTTCCAGGAGCCATAGGCGCTGGATTTACAATATATCGATCAGCAATCGTTTCACTGGTCTCACCAAAATTGTATCCGGCTTTTAGAACTTTAAGATTTGCCTCTAGTACATCTGGCTTTTTACCAAATTTTTCATTCAGAAAGTTCTCGGTATAATCAAGTTCGCGATTGTACATCCAATAAAGAAATCCCAAGACGAACATGTTTTTTGCACGGTCGATTTCTTTGATTCCCATTCCCGATTCAGTAAGCGCTGCACGCGTCATTTTAGTCACATCAATTGTGATAAGTCTAAAATTCTCCAGCGATCCATCTGTAATAGGATTTATTCCGTCAGCATAAGCAGCCAGTCTTAAGTTTTTCGGATCAAATCCATCTGAATTCGCAATGATGGTTCCTCCTTTGCGCAAATGGCGAAGGTTGGCTTTTAATGCCGCAGCGTTCATAGCTACCAAAACATCACATTCATCTCCAGGAGTGAAAATGTTGACAGAACCAAAGTGTAACTGATAACCTGAAACTCCAGGAATGGTACCCTGTGGGGCACGAATTTCTGCAGGAAAATCGGGGAATGTACTCAAATCATTACCCAGCATCGCTGCTGTATTTGTAAATTGAGTTCCAGTTAATTGCATCCCATCTCCAGAGTCACCTGCAAATTTGATAATTACTCGATCTAATACTTTTTGATTATCGGCCATATTGATTGTAGAATCACTTTAAGAAGGTGCAAAAATACGAGATTTTAGCGTCATTTAATTAATTTTTATAAACTCTTTGATTTTTGATGTTGTTTTGATCTAATTGCTATTCAAATATTTACAAGTTTATATCATGATATATCATAAAATGTGATTTTTTTTATTGACAATAGCAGATAGTACTAAAATATACTTGTATTTGGTATAAGGTCTTTTTACAAATCGGAATTGGTTCTAATGGAGATAATTGAATTGCAATTTCAATGAAAAGAAGAAGTTGGAAATTAAATGGGGAAGAAAGGTAATAAAAAAAGAACCCTGACTTACGGGTCAGGGTCTATTGTGATAAGTTCTGATCTTAAGTGAACAGCAACTTTTTTCTATCGATCCCAACTTACGGGTCAGGACTTTTTTTTGATTCCTAACTTACGGGTCAGGACTTGTTTTTTAATTCCCAACTTACGGGTCAGGATTTTGTTTTTTAATGCCCGACTTACGGGTCAGGATTTCGATTTTTTAATTCCCGACTTACGGGTCAGGTTTTGTTTTTTGATTCCC
>JANOAX010000076.1:0-8723 GCA_031411335.1 Bacteroidota bacterium | reverse complement strand
TGAATTCCTGTAGAGACGCCATTAATGGCGTCTCTACAAATTGGATTTTGGTCGCGAGGCTTCGAGCCTGCCTGCTGCAAGCAGGATTAAACTATCTTCAAATTGTTGCTAAACCTTTAAATTAGCCTGACGCTAATACGATAGCTATCCATCGGCCGCCATAGGCTTGCCGACGGCGCTGCGGGACTCTTTTTCACTAATACTTCTTAAAAAAATAGTTCCAGAGGCTAAGGCACAATGTCCTTAAGTTAAGCATCAAGATGCCGAAGGCATCACATGTTTATAGTAAACAAAAGACCACAAAAATATACGTCCCCGATGGGGTCGAACAACAACAAACCATATTTATTCTATTAACATAGGACCCATTCTGGGTCAAAATTTCTTAACTTAATGACATTAGGTAAGGCTATGAAATAATCTATAAAAATTGTCTTGTGTAAGCGTACGACACCACTTCGAACTAAAATATAGCTGGAGTTGGTATCAACAAATTCAATTTAAGTAAAAAAAAATTCTTCAATTTATTTGTTTCAATCGCCTTCAGAAGGACTATCAAACAAATAAATTGAAGAAAGAGATATTCTATTAGAGACTAATGCAGAAACAATTTCTGTCTGATTTCACCATCTTCATTTCTTAATACCACCATATATAACTGAGAAGCCATTCCATCTAAAGAAATAATCATTTCACTAGTTCCTGCGGCCATCATCATGGATCTTACTTGCTTTCCTTCTAATGAATAGATCATTAAACTGGCCGGCTTTAGTAGTTTTTGATTCAATTCTAATTTTGTTTGCTGGTTAGCAGGATTAGGAGATAAGGAAAACTGTAGATTATTCCCTGCCAAATCAACAATACCAACAGAAGTAATATTTACACTGTAAGATATTGAACAGGCCAGCCCGTTAATAGACAATGTAACAATGTATGTCCCGTTAGCCCCGTAAACATGATTAGGATTTTGTAAAGTAGACGTATTACCATCACCAAAATCCCACAACCAACTCGTTGCAGCTACAGAAGAATCAGAAAATGCAACAGCATTTCCGGTAACCACAAAACCAAAATTAGTAATGACCGGTGATACAACTACCGTATCTACACTTGAAATACACTGTGGGTCACGGACCTCTATATCATAAAAGAAATAGTAGTAAGTAGCAGGATTTGTGGTGGATGAAGAACTCGTAATCGTCATGTAATTGGTCAGCGCATAAGGATAACTTGCTCCACTATTATTGCGATATAAATTCGAATTGTTGGTACCAAGATTATAATCTCCGGAATCAGGAACCATTAAATTTAATGGAACTCTTTGGATACCGTTCACTAAGTTTACAGTGATCGAATCAACAATTTGTGCACCACTGGGCGGAACACCATTCGTATTAGATCCACTGGACAAATAAATTTTTCTTGGACCTGCTCCACTCGCATTCACCCATGCAGATGCAATTTCAAATCCTTTATCGGCGGTAAAATTTACAGCACCATGAAAACCGGATGCATTATATCCTCCTGAGCCAAATGAAGCATCCACAGGCCCTACATATTGAATGGGACCACCTACTAAATTCTCAATATAAAAAGTTTGAGTCGCCGTAACATTCGGAACCACCAACGTACTTCCCATATTGATAATACTATTAGAAGTGTTTTTCCATTGAGCAACCCCGGTTACCAACGTATTTACAAATGCTGTATCACCGGCGCAAACCTGCACGTCATTGGTAATAGGAGTTGTGGGCAAACTAATGGTTACTTGTTGTGTAATGGAATCACTACCTAATGTATTCGTAACGACTAACTGTACATTGTAAACACCACTCGATGTAAAAGTATGCGTCGGGTTTTGTAACGTTGATGTAGTACCGTCACCAAAACTCCACAGCCATGACTGTGGGATGGATAAACTACTATCCGTAAAACTTATCGAGGCTACACAACTAGAAAAACTACTGGCTGTAAAAGCTGCGACTGGAGCTGCTGTAATAGTTTGACAAAATGGAGGAATATCAAATGCTTCCGTTTGATCGGAACGGCTCAAAGAACTTCCTTGACTTGCACTAAAACCAAAACCTCTATTTGCAAAAACATCCCAAATAAGACATTTGTGAATTCCACCATAAAGGAGTTGGTCAGCCAGCAATATAGCATCTCGTCCATCTATCATTCCAGGATTGCATGGTTGCAATTTCAACCCTTCGATGATTAATTTCATTGCAATATTATTACCACCTGTTCCATTATATAAATCAGGATCAGGAGAGCCACCATATTGATCAATAAGTGCCCAGGTTAAATCCCAGAGTGCAGTTGCAAAAATAAATCCAACTCCATGCGGTTGAGAAATACTTCCAGTATTATTTGATGCGGCATAGGTATAATTGTTAATACCAAAATCTGTGCTGTAAGGTGCTGGACGTATACCCGTACCGCTAGTAGGTTCTCCTGTAGCAAATGTACCTACTCCACGGATATCACTTCCTTGATCACCAGGCTCGATTGTCAACATCAATCCAAACCAATCACTCCATCCTTCGCCCATTTGTTCGTCATTGTTCAAACAAGAAGTATTGGAAGGACCGCCAGTTAAACGATTCGAAATTCCATGACCATACTCATGAGCGATGATCACATTATCAAAATCCCCATCTAAATCCACGGATACTCCACCACCATTGCTAATGGTACCCGCAACGGGTCCCAATAAAAGTTCTGCTTTAAATATATTCCCGTCCGCCTGTGAAATCATAATAGAAGGAATGGTAATTGTCGTGCTGGTTCCGCCCATCTGAAAAGGAGCTCCGGGTATATTATTCACTACAATTACTGCGATTGCTCCAGCAAGCTCAGCAGCTTCTACTTTCACGTTAAAAGAACAAACTCCGCGATCAATCAATACAATTTTTCCGGCTAACTGCGCTGCATTTACGATGGGTTCACATCCATCATTTACAGGTGCGGTATTGTCAACCAATAATTCGATAGTACCCGTAATAGGAGTACTTGGTAAACCGGGACCGAAAGCAGCATCTGCGGCTGTATAACTTCCTGCTATACCAGAAGGAGAGTTTATGTTTAAAATATCTCCTGCAAACGGTGCAGGATCCCATAAATACATTTGCATTCTCGGATTAGATCCATCTGGAGGTGTAGCAAAATTTGCATTATTGGTACCACCGCCATCTAATGCTTCTGCAAAAACATAATCAACACCTAAACCGCCGTTCCCATAATTATTCTCCTGAAAATTTCCACTTACTTCATCAAATCCGTATTGATACCAAATATCATGCATCATATTATTCATGTAAAATAAATTGGTAATCGCTGCAGATTCATTCGAATCTGGAACATTCGTATTGCTGTATGGGAAACTAAATACTAAAGAAGAGCCTCCATCCGGACTAAATCCAGGAAGATCATCATCATCTTTATCTTCATAAGCATGGACATTATTCCCTCTTGTAATAGTATATTCATGACCTACAATTCCATCAGTATCATGCCAGCCATAGGGCGAGGCAAGCGTATCGGCAGGATCAATAGATGTGGTAACGACTCCATGATTCGGACTTTCAACAGGCAGTTGAAAAACGGAATATTGACCTGGACTTGCACTACTATTCCCTGTCGGATTCCACGAAGGAGAAAGTGAAGTTTCACATTTCGCTGAATGGGAAGAATGATCATGATCAAAATTACAGCTCACCACCCAATCCACTTTTCTTAATAAATCTCCTGTCTCTGCGTCTATCTGAACCGACCACCAATGCTTCGCATCCAGTGTATAGATGGATAAATCCCATACAAGACGAATATTAGTAGGAGAAACTGCATAATACCCCAATCGCACTGGAATGTTCACTTTTGATATTTCACCAGTATTATAAATAAAATGATGGAGACTAATTGTTTTCATCACCTTTAATTGACCTGGCAAATCCAAACTTAACTTTGAAGCAGCAGCGTTTATCGCTTTCACCGGATTCAAATTTGGAGCTTTATATTGAATATGATCCGACAGATTAGATATCATTCTATTGCCGGAAATAATAACATTGCCCTCTTTAATAGCAACTGTAGCCAAGCCGTTATATAAAGGCAATCCTTTATATTGCTGACGAATATAAGTATGTGTAATTCCGGTTTGAGAAGATGTACTTTGATCAGTGATTTCCCATTCGGAAAAATCACCTTGGGACAACCCCAATTTTTGATAATTATTCTGAAGGTAATCATCAATCAATCTTTTTTGATGATCCTGTGCAGAAGAAACCGTCCCAATAAATAATAAAATGACAAGGTTTAAGTAAACTAAATACTTCATAAGCGGATAAGGGTTTTAGGTTTTGTTAACTTTTAAAGATTTTACTAGATTATACGAAGAATGAAATTGCAGATATCTCCATTCAAAAACAAATATAAAACATTATAGTTTAAATCTTAGAAAAACATCTGTTTCCCATTTTAATTCAATCAGCATTATTAAGTTAATAAGCATTTCTAAAAATTTCCAAATCTTCTAAAATGGAGACTGAATAATTGATCGATATTTTCAATTATCTTATGATATAATTGATCTATAAACACACCGATAAGAAATGAAATATTCTTCATCGTAATATGTTATAAAAACAGTAATTTTGATGAAAATTTCATCGAATTGAAAAAGTTCTATTTATCCTATCTATTATGCATTGGTATCAGTTTTAGTATTAACGCTCAGGTTCCTTCTTATGTACCTACCTCCGGATTAATAGGCTGGTGGGGATTTTCAGGCAATGCCAATGATGCGAGTGGAAATGGAAATAATTTCACTGAAATAGGAGCAACGCTTACTACCGATCGAAATGAAACACTCAACACCGCTAATCAATTTAAAAGTACTTCGCAATATTTAATAAATTAATAACTTGTCCAGTATAAACAATAAATTTAAAATGTAATGAGAAAGCTTTTATTAGTAATACTCCTATTTTATGCTATTAGTGGGAAGTCTCAAACATGGATTTATCATTCGATGCCTGATTCCAACGCAGTTTGGAATTTTGAAGCAATAAATCCATGTCCTCAAATTGTCAATCTTATCCAAAATTTTTCGATTACTATTTCTGGTGACACTACAATAAATAGTATTACTTACCATAAGCTATTTACACCTTATGTTATGGAATCTTACATTGGGACTAATTGTGGATCAACCTTTCCAGGTTACAAAGGCGCAGTACGTCAAGACACTAGTCTCAAGAGGGCTTATGTTGTAAAACCTTTTAACAATATAGAACAATTATTGTATGATTTCAACATGCAAATAGGCGATACAGTGAAAGGTGTAATTGCATCCATTTCTGTAGATGCAGATACGGTCATATCAATTGATTCAATTTTGGTAGGAGGCAGTTATCGTAAAAAATGGAATATCACAAATGGTATTTCAATAATTGAAGGTCTTGGTTCAACTTATGGATTGGTACAAAATTCTACAGCAGGATTAATTGGAACTTTTCCCAATTTTTTAATTACATGCTTTTCGCAAAATGGAGTTTCTATTTATCCAAACAATTCAACTACTTGTCCGCTTATTTCTTCTTTAAATACTTTAAGCGAAACAGCAAAAGAAATAAAAATATACCCTAATCCTTCTAAAGGTGTTTTTATTGTAGATTTTAATGGATTAGAAATAAAAGAAATTATTCTGAACGACTTATTTGGTCAATTAATATTGAAAGAAAATACGAGTAATTCAATTAATTTATCAATAGATAATTTAAAAACTGGATTGTATATACTTATCGTAACGGATAAAAACAACAAGTCAACTTTTCGAAAAATAATAAGCAGTGGTCAATTTTGATTTTGTTAAATTTTCATATTTAACATCTTGTTTCTATTCATTAATATTTACAGACCAATTTCATTTAAAATTACTTTACTATAAATTGCCATCAAGACTCCACACCGAATTCTAAAATTATTTAAACATTGCTGTCAACTTTTTCGGATTCCAATTAATCTTATAAGCAAATTCAAAGTTGATGAAACTATAAGTGTCATTTATTTTTGAATTTCCTCTACGTGATGTGCGTGGACCTACGAAACCATCTGTTCCTAATCCCGTTGGATCACTAATGTATTTGGCAATTTCTTGCTTCACAGGATCACCAGCAAAGTGTTGATCGATTTGTTTGTGTGTAGCGTATGCTTTACTAGCATCGTCTAAATAATCTGTGAAGAAATAATAATATCCAAACTCTACAGAGAGTGTAATATTTTTATTTAGTCCATAACGAAAACCAGTGGCAATGGGAATTCCGATATGCCAAGGACTATACATTTTTTTTGATTTGCTTGTTTCATCATAGGAACCTTGTCCTTCTGTTCTCCAGTCTATCAAATCCGTTTCATATTCACCATCTTTTTCGATGACATTTCCTTGTCCAGATGATTGGGCTTGATCACGGATTGTTCCGTCACTCCAGAAAAAATATCTATTATCGATATCAACACTGCCTTTGAATAAATCTGCTTTAGGTCGACCGTAGTAAATGCCAATTCCAGTATATGCAAAAAAAGCCATGCTTTGTTTGTATAATGGCAATCGTCTGTTCGGATAGTATGTATAACTTAGATGCGAAGAAAACCCAACGAGATCATTTCTAAATCCCAATCCTCGTCCATAGTTTCGCAATTCAGAACCAGACTTGCCAGCAATAGGATTTGTTTCGTCGTACTGAATGCGGTGCCAACTTAATCTTGCTTCGATATTGAAAGGACTATATTTCATTCCTGATACTTCGGATGGAGAAATAAAGTTTCTAACGGTGATGGCTATACCCGGACTCATAGAACTCTTCTGAAAGAATTCCTCATTGCCTAAATCACCAAAATAATTAGTAGTTCCTGCAGCAAATCCGACGTCAAGTGATTGTTGTCCGTAAGTAGTTAAACTCAAAACAACTCCTAGAAAGAGTATGTATAGTTTTCTCATGGTATGCATTTTCCCCTAAGTTATAAACCTTACCCATTGCTTCAACAAGGAAACAAGAAAAAAAACAAACAATTCTTGGAATAATTCAAAAGTATAGGTGGATATTCAGATTTAGAGGGCAAATAAACTGTTGGGAGGCTCTTTCAAGTCCTGTTTATAGCCAATTCGCTTTCTTTCTTTTGCTTCAGGAGGTTCCATTAATTGTCGAAGTGCTTGAAATATCATGGTTACATCCGCATTATTCTTTTCGACCTTTGATTCTAATGCATCAATCTTAGCACTCAATTCCTGGTGTACACTTAAGACTTCTCTTAAACGAACATAGACTCTCATGATTCGAATATTCACTTGGATTGCGATTTTACTAGACAACACACTTGAAAGCATCAAAACGCCATGTTCAGTAAATGCAAAAGGCAGGTACCTTCTACCTCCTCTAATTTTTGAATACAAGTCCGTTGCAACTTCACTTTTCAATGCTGTTAAGCTTGAGGTCGCAAATTGCGACCTCAAGTTTAACAGCTCTAATTCAGTAAGTTGGAACATGAAATCAGAAGGAAATCGATCAAGATTTCTTTTGACAATAGACCAGCCAATCCCGTAGGGATGAAATTATTATAAACGGGGCACCATAAGAAGCTCTAAAAACCCCGAAGAGGTGAAATAAAAACACCATATTTAAAACAAATACTTTTCATCGTAATCAATATTATTCTCTTTGAGAAGATTCAAATATTCCTCCTGAAAAGTTTTATTCTTATGATGCTCTTCTTGACCAGCTATATATTCATATACATTCTTTAAAGAAGTATAACCACATGAAAAAACACCATATCCTTCCTGCCATGCGAATTTTCCAACTACAAAATTTTGCTGATTTATAAACTTAGATGAATTATTTTTAATGTCCCTAACCAAATCAGAAATGTTCATATTGGGTTTTATTCCAACTAATAGATGAACGTGATCTTCAATGCCATTAATGATAATTGACTTTTGTTTTTTTTCAGTTATAATTCCAGACATGTACTTGAACAACTCAAACCTCCAGGATTTTTGTAATAATCTTTCTCGTCCTTTTACAGAAAAAACGATATGGATATAAATTTGTGTGAATGTTCCAGCCATGTTATTTCACCCCTTCGGGGTTCTTTGTTTGATTTTATTTATAATAATATCACCCCTTCGGGGTTTCTAGGATGATTTTTTCTATAATAATTTCACACCTTCGGGGTTTGTTGGATGATTTTTTCTATAATAATATCACCCCTTCGGGGTTTTTGGGATGACTATATTTTTTCCTATAATAATATCACCCCTTCGGGGTTTGTTGGATGATTTTTTCTATAATAATTTTACCCCTTCGGGGTTGTTGGATTATTTATCATTGCAAAACAATTAATGATCATTTAATTCCTCTTTGCCAAAACAAAAGCCTTCCTGATCTTCTTAACGTCTCCATCTATATGGAACATTTCCAAAAGGGCAATATAAATTCCAGCTTTCTGCAATGTATTTTCATCCGACAAACCATTCCAAATCCAATTGCCTTCGTTTCCTAAAAGTTCTTGTTCGGTTAATTTTCTGATAGGGATTCCAAGCTCGTTATAGATTGATAAAGCCACCATGTATCCAGGTTTGGGTGGCGTACAAGTGAGACCCAATACATCGTGGTAACCGTCGTTATCGGGTGAGAATAATTCAGGAGTGAGTTGAAACCATG
>JANOAX010000075.1:0-32386 GCA_031411335.1 Bacteroidota bacterium | reverse complement strand
ACGGTGGATGTGGTGATTAACCCATTGCCACTTGTCAACCTAGGACCCGATTTGGGACAATGCGGTACATCGGCAACGTTAGATGCACAAAATCCGGGAATGACTTATTTATGGAACAATTCTGCCACCACACAAACGATTACTGTTACAACAAATGGAACGTATACCGTTACTGTTACCGACGGATTAGGCTGTAGCAACACCGATGCGATTGTCGTTGCATTGCTTACCGTACCATCAGCAAACTTAGGAAATGATATAACCATGTGTCAAGGCTTAACCTCCATTAGTACACAAAGCGTAACAGGATACACTTATTTATGGAATACAGGATCAACGTTTGGCTCCATCAGCATAAACACAGGTGGAACATATTGGGTGCGCGTAACGGCCAGCAATGGTTGTACAGCAAGTGACACAGTACAAGTGACGATGAATGCTCCAGCAGTAAGTTATGTGGAAACGCAAACACTGCTTTGTGTGAACGCTAGTCCAATCACGCTAACTCCAGGAAATCCTGCTGGAGGCGTTTATTCCGGCATAGGTGTGACCGGAAATAGTTTTAATCCCACCACTGCAGGAGTAGGAAACAAAAATGTAATTTACGCTGTTACTGATTCGGTAGGATGTGTGGGTCGTGATACGAGTGTGATTCTTGTAGATCCATGTGCTGGTGTTGCAGAGGTAGAAGAAATTGGTTTGCAACTTTATCCTAATCCAAGTAATGGAATTTTTAATGTTAAGTTCGCAAAGCATGTTGACGAAATGACAATTACGGATGCATTCGGAAAAGTGATCAAGACCATCATCCCATCTGGGCAACAACTACAATTGGATTTAAGTAGGGAATCAGCAGGAGTATTTTTTATAAATGTTATTTGTGCTGAGAAGAAATATTCGATGCCATTTATGTTAAGGAAGTAAAAAGGGAATTCATAAAAGAGACCTCTGGTTTAATTATCAGGGGTCTTTTTATTTGTCAAAGTCAAACAAACCACATTATTTCTAGCGTATCTAAAACAGGTCCATAAGTTTTTATTACTCACTATTGTTACATTATTTTTTAAATTACGACTCGCTCCATTGAGAAAACTTTCCTTTTGCAGTTTTTTAATCACTAGAGAAAAAGAAGTTTATTATATATTCTTTTTGATTTACAAGTAGGTATTAGATAATTTAAGCTTGGGATTGTTGTTTAGTACTAGCAGCTAGATAATTTCGAGAAAATTTAGCAAGAAGAACTTAGCGCCTCCGCGCCTCGCGAGAAAAATTAGCGAGAAGAACTTCGCGCCCTTTGCCTGCGAGAAAAATTAGCGAGAGAACTTAGCGCCTCCGCGCCTTTGCGAGAAAAATTAGCAAGAAGAACTTAGCGCCTCCGCGCCTCGCGAGAAAAATTAGCGAGAAAAATTAGCGAGAAGAACTTAGCGCGCCTGCGAGAAAAATTAGCGAGAAGAACTTAGCGTCCTTGTGTGTGAGAGTTTTTTTATTTGATTAAGTCAATCTAACGAACCACCATCTTTGTATAGTAAAGCGCTTTGTTTTGTACATCGGTGATCTTAATGAAATAAGTTCCGCTGGACAAAGACTCACGTTGAAGCAGGTACGAAGTTCCTTTAAATGAAATATTAGGAATTACCGTTCGCCCACTAATATCCATCAACTCAAGTAGGTGTGAATGGTCTTTGATTCCATCAAAAAGGAGCAGCGTACTTTCTTGCATAGGATGCGGACTTAACCGAATTGTTCCCGCCTCTGGGCCACCAATGGGAGCAATGCCCACCGTAGTATTACTAAAAGTGGTTAATGTAGTATTGGTAATTACTGGCGGATTAAAATCAAAATAAATATTAGCAGAATTGGTTACAACAGTTGGATCTAGATTTAAAGAATTTCCTTTTACTCTGAAATAAATATAACCATGACTTGCTGGTTCGTTCACGTTACTATCCGGTAAGAGAATATCATCAAAATGAAAACGCATCAATTCTCCACCAATTTTTTCTATCCAGCACAAATGAGATGTAGAAATCACAAATAGGCTATTTATATTCAATCCTGGAGAAATGGTATCTGTCACAATAATATTAAAGGCAGTATCATTCCCTGTATTTTGAAAACGGATGAGATAACGAAGCTCTTCATCCATTGATACTTGATGATTGGCTCCAACTCCTGCAGGAGTAACTTCTTTGTCGTTTGGGTCATAACTACAAAGTACAGTATAGCCATGATAAGTCGTGTCGGTAGCAAGGATATTTCCGCTGCCATCTACGAACAAAGCGGTTGTAGTGGTATAGATGTTAGATCCTGCACCTGGTAAATTAAAACTTGAATTAAATATTCGCGTTTCATATGGAAACAGTTGATTAAAATTAAAAGTGATACTATTTCCATTAAGGGTTCCAAGAGGGTTGGAACCAGTATATGACATTTGTGAATCAAAATTGAATGTTACGCTTCCTGAGTCAATATAAGTTCCTTGATTGGTTACAATTGTTTGAAAGTTGACATTGGAATTGCATCGAGGAAGAGCTGTAAAGGTGGTAGTAAAGAGTGAATGAAAAAGAGAATCGGGCTGGAGTGCAAAATTAAGTCCCGTGATGTTGGAATTATTTACTGTCGCATTATGAGAAACAACACCATCGCTTACGACAAATCCATTTGTAGGTAAATAAGATAAAGTAAAAGTGGAGTTCGTTGTATCACCAAAAATATAATTTCCGTTTTGATCGGTATACGTAATTTGTCCTGAAGGTTGTTTTTCTATTTGTTGTTGTGGTAAAGGGTAATCACCGACTCCAAACACCGAATCATTATCGATATCATAATACGCTTTTCCAGAAATCGAATAAATATTTGCCCCTCCATAACTTAATACCACCGTGTCAACACTAGAACATCCTGAAGAATCGTAAACATAAAGTACATAAATCCCAGCGCCAAGACCATTCTGATTAAGCGCAGTGGAACCATTGTTCCATTGATAGAAAAAAGGTGGTTGTCCGTTCGAAACAATTGCTTGAATGGAGCCGTCTGTACAAGTAGGACATGTAGGGTTGGTAGTAGTAAAACTAACTTGGATCGGATTTCCCCAGGAGCTTATTATCACATTAGCAGAGCCTGTACAAATAATACCATTTGCATCAGTGACACTAAAGCCGTATGCGCCGGGTGCTAAATTAGGAATAGTCAATTGTGAACCTGTTGGACTACCGAACGGAATGCCATTAAAATTTACATAGTAGGGTGCGATACCTCCCGAAAAGAGTAAAGTTACACTGCCATTATTAGCCCCACAATTAGCATTATTAACGGAAGCAACGGTAACAAAGCATTGCGACGATGCATGATAACTGAACAGTAAGGAGATGAATAGTAAGTAGAGTTGGCGCATGGTATTTAGAATTAATTACAATTTGGATATGTAATTATAAGGAAAATATCATAAACTACAAGAATCTATGAGATTGAAAATCAATTTCCGATGTATTATAAGCCCCACATAACATATTCTAATCGTAAGTAGAATGGGAATTCAAAACAAATCGCCTCTTCTTAAAACACAGCATATCAAATAAATACGACAAATCCAAACGGGTGAGGAGTGTAGAAAAGGGTCAATGAATATAAATGTTATTCAGCTATCCGATCTTCATAAAAGTAATTCAAATTAATAAACTTATAAATTCTTATACTGAAATTCTAAATGTAAAAAACATCTGTTGTTTCTGAAGTCGGATGCTTAACAATGTCAAATCTTATGGTAAGATAACGGATCACAAAATTGAAATGTTAAAGCTATGATAAAGCCAGCAGGTTGATTTAATCTAAAAGCGTAAGAAAACCTTTTCGCAACTGTCTTTTCTTACTATTACAATCCTCATAGTCGACAATATAAACATATATGCCAGACGGACACCTTTTGCTTTTGAATTTTCCGTCCCACTTTTTCTCGTTTTCAGAAGATTCAAAGATAGATTCACCCCAGCGATTAAATATTCTATAGTTCTTTACAGTTATATGATTGGATTTTATTTCGTACATATCATTAATACCATCTTCATTGGGTGTAAAGGCATTTGGAATGAAGATGGTTGCAAATTCGCATGAATCATTCAACTCTTCAAAGACTATAAGCAAGATTGAATCAGTAATTATACATCCTGATGAGTTCATGATCGTTAAATATATCCAGGCAGTAGAGTCTAAGGTTGCAGTGGTTATGTTTGAGTAGGGCGCATCAAATTGGGCATTTCCTGTCCATGTGTAATTCCAACCAGAGAGAGAATTACTGCTTAGTTGTATGGGAACTCCAGAAACTATTGACGTTGTATTGATGGTAATTAATATAGAAGCCATGGGTAAAACAGTAAGTTGAAGTGCAATGACACTATCGCAATTCGATGTACTGAGTGTATCGTAATAAGTACCGGAAGTATTGATATAAGTATTCCTAAAATAAAAGCTATCTCCATAACATATGGTATATTGCAAAGTACTTGTTCCGCCAACTTCAAGTGTAACATCAGAGACTACAATACTATCACACCCAGAAGCTGCGGTTAAGGTATCTGTGAATACCCCAGCACTTATGTGGATGATATTTCCCACTCTAAAAGTATCACCTTGACAAATTACTGCACTGATACTATAAATAATCGTATTTACCGATAACTGTGTGATCACAATTTTTTTGCAATTGCCGGATACCAAAAGAGTGTCAGTAAAGATTCCCGAACTTGAGTAATAATTATTGCCAATCAAAACACTATCACCAACACAAATGGAAATGTTGTTGGAGTCGATGATGAAAGGAGTAATGGAAATATCTACGACAACTAAACTATCACACCCAGAAGCTGCGGTTAAGGTATCTGTGAATACTCCAGCACTTATGTGGATGATATTTCCCACTCTAAAAGTATCACCTTGACAAATTACTGCACTGATACTATCAATAATCGTATTTACCGATAATTGTGTGATCACAATTTTTTTGCAATTGCCGGATATTAAAAGAGTATCAGTGTAGATTCCTGAACTTGAGTAATAATTATTACCAATCAAAATACTATCACCAGCGCAAATGGAAATGTTGTTGGAGTCGATGAGGAAAGGAGTAACGGAAAGATCTAATACGACTAAACTATCGCAACCAGAAGCCGCAGTTAAGGTATCTGTGAACACTCCAGCAATTAGGTGAATGATATTACCTACCCTAAAAGTATCACCTTGACAAATTACTGCACTAATACTGTCAATGATCGTATTTACCGATAACTGTGTGATCACAATTTTTTTGCAGTTGCCGGATACCAAAAGAGTGTCAGCAAAGATTCCCGAACTTGAGTAATAATTATTGCCAATCAAAAGACTATCACCAGCGCAAATGGAAATGTTGTTGGAGTCGATGAGGAAAGGAGTAACGGAAATATCTACCACGACTAAACTATCACAACCTAAAATAGAAGTTAAGGTATCTGTGAACACTCCAGCACTTATGTGGATGATATTTCCTACTCTAAAAGTATCACCTTGACATATCACCGCGCTTATACTATCTAAAAGGGGATTCGCGGTTAGTTGGGTAATTATAATTTTTTCACAATTACCGGGTACCAACACCGTGTCAACATAAGTACCGGAGAGAGAATAATAATTGCTACCAATTAAAAGGCTGTCTCCTGCACAAATAGAAATAGAAATACTGTCGATTAAAATTGTTTGAAATGAAAGAGTAGTGATTATGACGCTATCACAACCCAAAAAAGTGGAGAGCGTATCTCGATAAACTCCGGGATTGTAGTATACATTTGGACCGACAGAAATAGAGTCTCCAGGACATATTGCACGAGATTGGCTAACACTATCTTTTCCTGATAAATGAAAACCACTTGTAAGTGAATCAAGACAGCCATTTATAGAAACATAAGTAGTTACAGTATATTGACCGGTATCTGCCGAAGTGAAAGGCTGAAACAGTATTGAATCACCAATAAATGTACTTCCATTGGGAAATTCCCAGCTATGCATAAAATATGGAGAGGAGGCTAACGATAACGAAGCAAAATTTCCTTCACAAAAGAAGCCTCCTCTTACCATGGGTGGAAGTGAATCGGATGTTACGGAAATTTGCTGTGTATAATTATTTCCGCAAACATCTTCCATACTAATTACATAATTTCCGAATGCTGAGATTTGAAAAAAAGCAGAATCTTGCAACGGAAAAGTTTGAGGTCCGCTTATAATTGCAAATCGGTATGGAGGAACACCTCTTGTTGAATCAACTTCAAGGGAAACATAATAATCTCCGTTACAATAGATCGTGCTATTTGTAATAAAAAAATTGTTAGCATAGGGCGTGATTCTAATAGTATCATGTAAAACCCAGCATGAAATTCCGCTTGTGACTAAGCCACCATCAAAATGTTGACCACTACCCATACGGTTTAAGTAATAAATTTCTAATGCGTAGTTCCCAACGGGCAAAGTTGTTATAGAGTCTAAAAAATAGTTCAACGGAGGAAATGCTAATACTTGATTTGTTGCTAGATTAGTTAATGACGCGTAGATAGCTGCCCCGCTTCCTTCTTGGAAATTGTAATAGAGCGTGTTATTATTTAAGCAACTTGGCTTTACGTACCAAGAAAAACTAAGATTAGAAACCATATAATCTTCTACTAAAAACGTCCCGGGAACAATATTTCCACATGAGTCCTCTACTTGAAATGTATATAGACCTTTTGGAAAATCCTTTAGATACATGACATTTGGAGATGCTGTACCAAAAAATGTTTGTGGATAAATTAAGGGTTCATTATAAGCATAGAAAGGTTTAGTACTACCTGCATTTGATGGCCCTGAAAGAATCGTAATCCAGGGCTGAGATTGAAATCCTAAACATTCAAATGTTAATGAAGCAGTAGAATCCAAACATCCAAGGTTATGGTATGCGTTAACGAGAGGTGCTCCTGCTGTTGGCCACACTATTATTTCTTGCCAAACATCCCCACAGCCATCTGTGATGGTTAGATTATATGAATTTCCAGGAGTCTGTGCAATCAAATTAATATAGCAGTAAGGAAAAGTACAACTACCTGAATCAACAACAAGGCCTGTTATTCCATCGGTCATGATAAATGAAAGCGGAATCATGGGATAGGTGTAATCGTAAGGGTAATTTGGATAATGTTTTAATTCAGCATAGGCACTAAATGTAGATACACAATTTACGGTAGTAGGAGAAAATAGTAAATCGAATTCAAAAGGTGAGATTGTATTAATGGCAGAGGAAACCGTTATGCCGCATACATCACTAAATTGAATGTTGAGGTAGTCACCGTATGTTAATCCTGCGAGAGTATCAGTAACTTCAAATAAACCAGGATTGCTATTTATGGTATCAATTACCGTGAGAGTCGCCTGTTTTGTGATTGTACCCGCGGTTGTATTATAAGTAACAGTAATAGGCTGATTCCATTTTTCTTTTAAGAGGTATAAATATGTTGACACCCGAATAGTATCACAACCAATTTTTGAAACAACAGGAATTATAAAGGTGTTGATGCCAAGTTCGGTTCCGGTATTAAACAGTATTTCCGTTCGTGTTTGATAATTTCCACAAGCATCCGTTACCCTAACAAAGTACGTATTGTTGCTTAGGTTAGGAAAGAAATTGGAAGATTGTGAAGGAACAACAATAGGAGAAATTATCTCATATGTGTATGGAGACAATCCTTTTGTTGAATCTACCAAGACATTTATACTGCCGTCAGTAAAACCGGGACAAGTTGGATCAATCCCTGTAAGTGTAAAATCGGGTAACTGATAATTTCCGGTAATTTGAAATTGGTAGTCTAAACTATCAAAATTGATATCATACACCCGAAGATTATAGTTACCCGGATACAGAGAAGAAAAGATATTACTGTTTTGAATGGGAGCAAGTATAGGACCCGAAGTAATGGCATAAAGTAAAGTCCCTGCTGGAATGCTGCTTGCATATACCGTTGCAGTACCATTATTCGAACAACTACTCGTGGTCGTAATTACCGAATCAATCGAAATCGATGCGAATATCTTTTCTGAAGGAATAAGATAAACGGCAAGTATTAGAAGTAGTTGTTTCAGGTTCATAAAACAAGGTGCTATCTCTATAAGAGGAGAGCACGCTTGAAAAGTTGCAGTAATTCTAAAATAAAATAAAATAAAAGTGAATCAGTAGAATGGCTAGAGAATTACTATTCGGAACTCAATTCTTCTATTCTTTTTTCGGCCTTCAGCCGTTGCATTACTTGAAAGTGGAGCTGTTTCACCTAATCCTTTGTATGATAAACGTGAGGCGGGGACTTCTCTTTTTATTAACTCTTTAAATACTTCCTCGCATCTTTGCTGAGATAAAATTAAATTACTACTTGGATCTCCGGAATTATCAGTGTGTCCATAAATCTCAATTTTAACTGTCGGATTGAGGAAAAGAAAAGTGGCTACGTTGTCTAATTCATTTTCAGAAGTTTTTAAGAGAGTGGATTTTCCTGTTTCAAAAAAGATATTCCTTAAATTTCCAGAAGTGTTATTCTCTATTTTTTTCAATTTTTGATTCCGTTTTACTTCCTTGAAATTTGCTGTGTCGCTTACTTCAATATTTTCAGATTCAAAAATATATCCATCTGCATAAGTAACCGTTCCATAACTTTTACCTCCTGGAAGCGGTATAACGTACTTGCCTGATTCTTGGTCATTATTAAATCTGCCGATTTTTTGGTTGGTTGTTAAATCAATTAAATCAATAGTGGCATTAACAGGTTTACCTGAAGCCTCAGATGTAATTTCTCCTGTTAATAGAAACATATTTGGAGATAGGACACCCTCCTCAGACTTTGCCAAATAAAGATCCTTACTACCATATCCCTCTGCTCGGTTTGATGAGAAATATATATTTTTTCCATTACCCGACACCGATACAAAAACATCTTCATCGGGAGTGTTTATCGGAATTCCAAGATTTACTGGTTTTGTCCAATGATCATTTTGAAGTTCGCTTTTTAGGATATCATACCCTCCAATTGATAACGGACCATTAGAGGCAAAGAAAAGAGTTTTATTATCCGGATGAAGAAATACTCCCTCTTCATCATAAATTGTGTTTATCTCAGGACCTAAATTTATCGCAACATCCCAAGAGTTTGTTGGAACATTAAAATTACTAACATAAATATCTCTACCTCCGATTCCCCCAGGTTTGTCACTCACAAAATATAGTTTTTTACCATCCGATGTAAGACAAGCAGATGATTCGTGATCTTCCGTATTAATAGTTGGTCCAAATGAGACTAAATCACCCCATATTCCATTTTCATAATTCACATAAAACAGGTCTCCTCTATTTATTTCACCTTTGAATATAATTAATGTTTGACCATCCGGAAAAATGCCGCAAACAGCATCATGTGAAGAGGTATTTACTTTTGAGCCGGCATTAATAGCAGGCCCCCACACCTGATTTGTTTTGGTTGCAACGAAGATATCTTCATTGGATTCATCCCAAGTCCTAAGGTATTTCGTCTCGCCAGTAAACTTTCTTCGTGAAGTGAAATACAATTTTTCCTCATCAGCTGTTATATAGGGAGTGTATTCTTCAAATATAGTATTGATCGTATTCCCAAGATTTTGAATTTTAACATTATTTTTATTTTTACTCAATTCGATACCATTGTAACATTCTAGTTTTCTCTTTTCAACCAAACTGATTTTTTCTGTTTCACTTTTGGACAACGAAAGTTGGTGTTTATTGTAACTAACAAGCGCACTATCCCATTGGGAATGTAATTGATATCCTTTGCCTAAGTAATAAAATAGATCACCTTTTAATTGAGGATCTAATTCCTTTGCATTTAAAAGAAAGTTCATTGCCTTTTCTTTCTCTCCCAACTCAAGTAAACAGAGCCCGAGGTTAAAACAAAGTAAGGCATTGGAAGGATGAAAGCGATAGGCCACCTCAAAATTTTCTTTCGCTTGCAAAAAGTTTACTTCTTCCTTCAAAAGCAGTTTTTTACCCTTGTTTAGTGCCTTAACCGCTTCATAAAAAGAAGTTTCACGACCAGGAAAATTTTCTTTTCGGAATTCAATATTTTGAGGATACACTTTAATGTTGATCCAAAGTAGAAAGAAACAAATAAAGGTCGTTTTAAACATAATTAGTTGATTGTTCAAATATGATAAAAAACTTGTTAATTTGTAGAATTATTTATTTTTATTTCGTGCAACTTTTTTTAGACAAATGTATCTTACTGTAATAACGATGGCCAGATTATGAATAATGCTTTAGCCTCAAAGCAGGTAGAGTTTATGAGATTATACGAGCAATCGCATGCTCGACTGACGAGGTATGTGCAGGCTGCAGTATACAATAAAGATGATGTGAAAGACATTATTAGTGATACGTTATTGCGAGTGTATGAAAAATTTGATACCATCGAAAAAAAAGAGTCCTTTATCTATTATTTATTTAAAACGGCAAGCCGACTAATTACTGATTTACATAAAAAGCAAAAACGCAATCTGGAATATGACGAAGATATTTTACAGCTGCCATCAAATGAGATAAATACTACCCAATCGTTCGAAGTAAAGGAATTGTACAAAGCGTTAAGTCGACTTTCGCTGTCCACCAGAGAAGCAATTATATTATTTGAAATAGAAGGATTTTCTCAAGAGGAAATTTGCAAAATTCAAGGTGGTAGTTTAAGTGGTGTAAAATCAAGAATTGCAAGAGGAAGAGAGTTGCTAAAGAGGATACTGCTCGATTCCGATAAAGTGTTAATTTCAAACCCTCGTACCTAAACATGCAAGAGAAAGTCAAATCAGACGAAGAACTGGACAGCTATTTTGAGTTAGCCAGAAAGGAAACTCCAATTATTTCAGTTGAAGAAATGGGTCATGTAATTGCAAGCGTACCCATTTCGAAAGTTAGTGGATCAAGTTGGAATTCGAAAAAATTCTGGTTTATCACGGTAGCTATTTCAATATCCACCTTGACGATCTATTTGTTGAATCAAAATAATCCCCAACCCTTACCAACCAACGATAAAAGGACAGAAACAGCATTAAATACGCCTAACGAAAAGCCATTGATTTCTCCTGTTGGAATCCAAGAGGAATCCAATTCCAACAATATAAATGCTACTGAAGGCCCCGGCATGGAAAAGGATAATTTGACCGAGATAAATTCAAGAGTAAATAGAAGAGAAGAAATTGTTAAAAAAGAAAGTTTTTATTTTCAAGGAGATGCAGCAGTTCATTTTGAGGAGGAAGGAAAGAATGTTGAAATGATTGTTAATGATGATAATGTTCAATTGAAAATAGATGGCAAAGTAATCGATCCCTCCAATTATGATCAATATTCATCAATTATTGAGAAAGGAAAGATGATGAAGGTTGAATCAGATAAATTGTCGGATAGAAAGCCTAATCGGAATGAAGCCGATGAAAGAAAGAATAAGGAGACGATGAATGCCATCATATCACAGCTTGTTGCTGATGGAATTTTAGAGGCTGATAGTCGCTTCGAATTCCGTTTAACGGGTACAAAAATGTATATTGATGAAATAGAACAAAGTGATTCTTTATATAATAAGTATCGACTTTTATATGAAAATGTTTCTGGGAATAAACTGAATACAAACTCGAATATTAAAATCAAACATTAGTTCTTAATGATAATATAAAGAAATGTGACAAACCTCCACACATTTTCTAGCAGATCACGGTTTCACTAAAGCAAACTGACCATGCGAAAACTTCATTTTTTCACGAGCCAATGTTTTTTGTCCTTGTTGCAGAAAAACTTCCAATTGATCATCGTTTTTTATAGCGTCCATCGGAAGTTCCATCCATAAAATTCCGCCATCTACCAGGGTATAAGGAACTGTTAATCGAATTTGTGGACCGTTTGGAATTTGTAAACTTAAGTAAGTACTATCTGAACAAAATAAGGCTTTGTTTTTACCAAGCAAAAGCTCGAAGGCAATAACATAGTTCTGCGGATTTATTTTTGAAGAGGATTGAATTTGAAGTCTAACGGTATCTATATACGAATTTCCAGGTTCGTTTAATGATAAATAACTTTCATTAGGAAGTTTGAAGTAGTTTTCGTTTAAGCCCGAGAGAGGCAAAATTACTTCCGTCCACTTCACCCACTCGTTGGCCCGAACAGCATGCTTTTGTTGTGCGATTCGCTCCACATGTTCATGCTGGAGAATAACGCTCACGCAGGAGTCGGGACCTTTTAATGCGGAGATCCACAATGTTTCGATCGGATAACTCCAGCCACTCATCGCAAAAGAATTTTGATCCAGTAAAGTTTCATCTACAATCACTTTCTGAATTCCAATCTTCCTCGACATGTTCGTTAACGATTCCATTTGTTCAACACGAAATGTGTAAGGCTTTGCGGTGATTCGAAGCACATCAAGGTGCAATAACAAAATAAGAGAAAGTCCAACAAACGACATCAGCTTAGGAACGAACACACGAGATAATGAAATAATTCCAGCGGCCGCCATGGCAATCATAAACGGAATGGGCAACAACATACGTTCGGAATAATTACTAATACCTCCAAAGCGATGGGTGGCAGCAATGATGATTAAGTAACCTAGAACAAAAGCGATGAGTAGTATACTGGATTTTATTCTTCTTTGCATCGCATAGATTGCGACGGTAACTAAGAAGAGCAAAGTGGTAATCGTGTAGTTGGCGGCAATCACTTTCATCAAATCAAAAACAGTTTCAAAAGAAAGGGATTTTAAATATCCATAATCGTTGTACACCACAGGATAAAATGTTTTATCGTGGTCGTAACTGTCCAACAAGAAAAACTTCAAAGCCAAAAGGATAACCAAGGAAGTCCAAAGTATTTTTGGGAGTCGGCTCTTTTCACTGTTAATGGACTTTGCTCCTTCTTTTCTCATCAACGACCACCAAGCAAACGTAAACGCTAATGGATAGAATAACAAAGGATGCGAAAAAATAATGATAGCCATGAGACTAATTAAGATCGGAAAACGAAAGCGAAATGAGCGTCCCAACAAACACAACCAAACCGGAAGTAGCGCTAACCCTTGTAGCAATTCGGTCACCGGACAGAAAAAACTATAGCGAATGGTGAGTGAGAGAATCAACAGTAAACAAATAATGCCGCGTCGCGTTTCGAGTTTATACGCCATCCAAAGAAAAAGCAGATAATACCAAATGATATCTCCCAAACTATATAAAATAGAAATGGCTTTTAAGGGAAGATGTAGCCAAACACCAAGTACAGGCAATACTTGTGATACGATGCCGATAGGGCGTTGATGTGCAACATAGAAAAATTTACGATCGATGATTTCGAATAAATAATGAGCGGCATCAAATGCTTGACGCTCTTTCCAGAAATAAATAGAAAGCAACGTTAAGCAAAGAAAAAACAATTGTCCTGCCACTTGCAAAACAATCAAATCATTTTTTATGTCGGGGTGTTTTCGCTCCAAAAGGATAAATAATTTGGATGAAAAATAGTGAATTTTTTAACCCCAGCCGCTTCAAAAGCATAATTTAGCTTTTTGGATTCACGAAAAGCCATTTTTTCAGCTTGATTTATGCTTTGTTTTACATGATTCACATAGTTAGGATGGAAAAAAACCTATAACAATACTATTATAGTCCCAATAAATAGGTTGTAAAGCCACTTCCACTCATACTCTTAAAATCGATTATATTTGTTGGGGAATGAAAGTACTTAGACGGACTGCCGTTAACTATAAGCCTTAAAAAAATTCCGAATAATGACACTATTAAATAGAATTATCAAAGCGATAATACAAGAGGTAGACAAACCAAGTTCATTTGTTAAAGGAGAAGAATTTGAGAATTATGTAAGAAAAGTTATTTTTCCAGAACAGAAGTATACCCTAATTAACAGGACGCATAATTACCATACCAATAAGACCGACTTTGTTGCGAGTTCATTAAATCCGGATTTTGAATTGCAATGCTTAGATACTAAACAAAAATTTCACGTAGAGGTAAAATTTAGAAACGGAACGTATAACGAATATGATAAAATTGAATGGTGTAAACCTTATCAGCTGAAAAGGTATAAGGACATTAATAAAACTCAAAAAGTTTTTATTGCCTTGGGTATTGGAGAAAATCCCCACAAACCGGAGGAAATATTTATTATTCCTTTGGACTCAATAAACTTCTGTGATTTTTACGATTCCTTTTTGAATAAATATTCATTCCCTTATATTGACAAACCAATTTTCTCCAGCTATCTTTGGAGACTGAAGTAACACTGCCTTACTGTAACAACAGAAGCTTTGAATGATTTCTTACCAGCCTACTACTGTCATGGTAAGAAAATATAAAACATCCGAGAATATTTTATATATTTCGTCCTCAATGGCTAATTAAATTCTCTTATTTACTGCAAACAAAAAATTTAAAATGAAAAAACATTTACGCTGCTTTTTATTCTTCTTCTGCATTTTTAATTCCTCGTATTCGCAAACGGCTCCAAACTTACAGTGGCAAAATACCATAGGCGGAAGCAGCTACGACTTTCTTTTTTCTTTAAAACGAACTACCGACAACGGGTTTATTCTTGCAGGATCTTCTGCATCGGATATTTCAGGAGATAAAACTGAAAACACTAACGGCTACGATGATTACTGGATAGTGAAAACCGATTCAAACGGTAGTGTAAAATGGCAGAATACCATTGGAGGTAACGAGGACGATATTCTTTTTTCAATTGACAATCTTATTGATGGCGGTTATATTCTTGGTGGTCAATCTTTTTCTGACAGTACAGGTGATAAAACAGATTCCTGTTGGTCGCAATTTGCTTCTGATTTCTGGTTAGTAAAAACTGATGCGGCAGGCACTGTTTTGTGGGATAAAACAATTGGCGGCACGGGCACAGATTACTTATATTCAGTTAGTGAAACTCCTGATAACGGATTTATTTTGGGCGGCTGGTCCAACTCTGGTATATCAGGTGATAAAACAGAAAACAGTAATGGAGGTGACGATTTCTGGATTGTAAAAACAGATTCATCAGGCAACATACAATGGCAAAATACTATTGGCGGAAGTGCACGTGAATATTTAAAAACCATTGAGCAAACTACAGATGGAGGGTACATTATAGGTGGCGTTTCCCTTTCGGGGATTTCGGGTGATAAAACAGAAGGTAATATTGGAATGGAAGATTACTGGATTGTGAAAATTGATTCCATTGGCAACATACAATGGCAAAACACCATTGGAGGAACCAATGAAGAGGAACTTTACTCTGTAGGACAATCCGTTGATGGTGGCTTTTTGATTGCAGGAGCATCGCGGTCGGGAATATCAGGTGATAAAACGGAAAACAACAATGGAAATTTTGATTATTGGCTTATAAAAACCGATTCATCGGGCACTATTGAATGGCAACAAACTATTGGCGGAAGTGATTTTGATATACTATCCGCAGTTAAGGAAACAAACGATGGCGGATATATACTTGGTGGAAGTTCTTTCTCCAATATTTCAGGTGATAAAACAGAAAACAGCAAAGGCGCATTTGACTATTGGGTAATAAAAATTGATTCCATTGGCAATATACTATGGCAGAAAACAATTGGGGGAAACGATTATGATATTCTCCTCTGCATGGAACAACTAAACGATGGCAGTTTAATATTGGGTGGTTATTCCAAATCTGTTATTTCGGGTGATAAGACAGAAACCTGCTTTGGCGATGAAGACTTCTGGATAGTAAAGCTCGCACCTGATCCAACAGCCATTGTTGAAAATAATTTTCCTGCTTTGGATTTTAATTTATTTCCCAATCCTTCAAATGGAAATATTAAAATCAACTTTAAGCCATCAGAAAATAAAAAATACAATTTTGAAGTAATAAATGTACTAGGCGAAACGGTTTTCCATGATGAAATCAAAAATCCACAATCTCCAATTAATTTGAATCTTTCTTTTCTTGGGAAAGGAATATATTTGTTAAAAATAAGTGATGGAGTAAATGCAGCGAGTAGGTTGTTAGTGATTGAATAGAGATGAGAAGGACGATTTTACGGAAAAGAATTATCTTGATAACGCTGCAAAAGATTACAGCGATGAAAAAGTATGGGTTAAAATATCGTTGTTACTAGCATGTGTAGTCATACGAACCGCTAACATCGGTAGCTTTTGCACAACCAACTTTTTAAAAAATAATTCTTAGTCTAATCTCAATAATTCTGAATAGCATATTATAGAGAACAATTTTTTATGATGTGGATATATGATGTTTAAAATTAATTCAGACAAGTATTAATTGAAAGTTGAATTTCTTAAATTTACTCATAATTAATTCTGAATTCTGCATTCTACATTCTGAATTACTTCCCCCCCTCCACCACCATCACAATCTCACCCTTCACGCCCTTTACTTCAAAATAATTTTTAAGCGACAAGAGTGTTCCTCGTTTTGTTTCTTCAAACATCTTCGATATTTCTCGGGAAACCGATGCCATACGTTCTTCGCCAAAATGGAGAATGCATTCATCAATGAGTTTGATAAGTCGAAATGGACTTTCGTAAAAAATCATAGTTCTGTTTTCTTCTTTTAATGCGAGCAACCGCGTTTGCCTACCTTTTTTCTGAGGAAGAAATCCTTCGAAAACAAATCGATCACAAGGCAATCCACTCATCACTAATGCTGGAACAAAAGCCGTAGCGCCCGGCAAACATAAAACTGGAATTTCTTCTTTGATGCATTCACGCACCAATAAAAATCCGGGATCACTAATCCCCGGTGTTCCCGCATCACTGACCATCGCAATTTTTTGACCCTCTTTCATAAAACGAATTAACTCTGAAAGAGCAGCGTGTTCGTTATGTTGGTGATGCGATAAAACGCGATTATCAATTCCATAATGATTAAGTAAAACCTTGCTGGTTCGCGTGTCTTCCGCTAATATAATGTCCGCATTTTTCAATACATCAAGAGCACGCAAGGTAATATCTTGCAAGTTTCCTACTGGTGTGGGGACGAGAGTAAGCATATTTTATAGATTACAAAGGTGGTGGATTAATCGGAATAAAAGTAACGGAGGGTACGCAGGAACTAGTCACACATTGATTTTTAAAGGTTTAGTATTGAACAAGTGTAACTCCATGCGAGTTCTTGCAAATGAAAATTGAATGTTGTAAATTCGTTTTTCGCGAATACACACTCTGCTCTTTGCAAGAGATTCCTTTTTTCTCTTCTTCCATTTAAATAAATTAGTATGAATCTTATGAAAGCTGTCTTGAAATTAGTATTAACTACAGGAGTTGCTGTTTTGTGTTGCATCACAACACTCTCTGCACAACACACCTTAAAAGCCTATTTTCAAAGTGGTGTTGTGAACATCGCTGAAAACACAACTGATTTTATTCATTCATCCCCACCAAAGAATGAAGTGAACGGATATTATTATCGATTTATTCAGTTTAAGACACTACCAACCCCAGCAGAGCGCGAAAGGTTGAAATCTTATGGATTGGTGTTGATGGATTATATTCCGAACAATACTTTCATGACCGCCATACCCGTTAGTTTTAATCGGACGCTGTTAAAAAATTCGAATGTACATGCGGTATTCGCTCAAACAGAAGTTCAAAAAATTAGCAAAAACATTATTGGTGGATTTCAAGATTGGGCCATGAATGAAAAAGGAATGGTGGATTTGAATATTCAATATCAAGGAAATCTAACGTTAGCGATGGCGCTTTTCGAAGCCGAAAAGCACGGGCGAATTTTAGTTTCGAATCCCGAGAATCGCATCATCTCAATTCGTGTAAGTGAATTCGCATTAAAAACATTAGCCGCACAACCTTGGGTGTTTTACATTAATACCATTGCTGCACCTTCTCTACCAGAAGACACCAAGGGAAGATCGTTACATCGCTCCAACACCATCAATAGCGATTTTGTAACGGGACGACGTTACGATGGAACCGGTGTTACTGTAGCCATTGCCGATGACGGATTAGTAGGACCACATATTGATTTCACGGGCCGCATGACGAATTTTGCTACTGGAACAGGACAATCACATGGCGACATGACCAGCGGAATTTGTGTAGGAACAGGAAATTTGAATCCTGTGATTCGTGGAATGGCAACTGGAGCGTATCTCTATACTTTTAACATTGGCGCCTATCCCCAAGTTGTAAATGCAGTTTCTAATTACACGAATTACGGAATTGTAATTGCCTCCACATCGTATTCGCAAGGTTGTAACGAGTACACATCAGATACACAGTTTGGTGATAATTTGCTTTACAATAATCCGCAACTCCAATTTGTTTTTTCAGGAGGAAATAGCGGAAGCACGAACTGTAATTATGGCGCAGGTACAGCATGGGGAAATATCACGGGTGGTTATAAGCAAGGAAAGAATGTAATTGCCTGTGGAAATTTAGATGAGTTGGAAGTATTGGATGCTACGAGCAGTAGAGGACCTTCTGCCGATGGACGCATCAAACCCGATATCTGCGCAAACGGAAGAAATCAATTGAGCACGAATGAAGGTAATACCTATCAAGTAGGAGGCGGAACATCAGCAGCATCACCCGGTGTTGCAGGAGTGATTGCTCAATTGTATCATGCGTATAAAAGTTTAAATAGTGTTTCAAATCCTCCAGCTGCATTGATTAAAGCTTCTCTATTAAATACTGCAGAAGATATTGGAAATGCAGGCCCCGATTTTATTTATGGATGGGGACGAATAAATGCGTTGCGCGCATTGCGTACCTTAGAAGACAATCGTTATTTAACAGACAGCGTCATTCAAGGTCAAAATAAAACACATATAATTAATATTCCAGCAGGCACTCGACAAGTACGAGTGATGGTGTATTGGTCGGATGTAGGCGGATCACCAGCCGCGGCACCCGCACTCGTGAATAATCTAAATATGAAAGTGACCGACTTGTCGGCAGTACAATGGAACCCATGGATCCTCGATCCTACTCCGATTGCTGCGAATTTAAATACGCCAGCAGTGAGAGGTGTGGATAGCCTTAACAATATGGAACAAGTTACATTAGACAATCCTGCCGCTGGTGCGTATACAGTAACGGTTAACGGTTACGCCGTACCGTCAATTGGACAACGTTATTATTTGGTTTGGGAGTTTAGAACAGACGGTGTTACTATCACCTATCCAAACGGAGGTGAAGGATTTGTTCCCGGCGAAACCGAAGTGATTCGATGGGATGGACAAAGAAACTTAGGAACGTATTTGTTGGAGTATACTACCAATAACGGAACGAGCTGGACCACGATTTCTGCTGCAGTTGCTCAAAATGTGCAACAGTATTCTTGGGTGGTTCCTTCTACCGTTACTGGAAGAGCAAAAATTCGAATTACTCGCGCTGGATTTAGTGATATGAGCGATTCTTCTTTTGCCATCATTGGTGTTCCTGCAAGTTTAGCAGTAGCATGGGCTTGTCCCGATAGTTTGCGTCTGAGTTGGAATGCGGTTACAAGCGCTACCGGATATACCATCTATAAGTTAGGAAATAAATACATGGAGCCAATAGGTACATCTAACACCAATGGATTTACCGTGCAAGGAGTAAACTCATTAAGCAGTTACTGGTTTAGTGTTTGTGCCAACACCATAGATGGAAATAAGGGACGAAGAGCGTATGCTATTAATAAGGCTCCCGGAATTGTGAATTGTCCATTAGCCATTGATGCAAAACTAACGTCGGTGTCTAGCCCCCAAAGTGGAAATGTGTTCGGTTGTCAGAATACTGCCGCTGTTAATGTAACTGTAACGGTTGAAAATTTTGGACAAAATCCAATTTCAAATATACCGGTATATTATTCTTTTAACAATGCTCCTGCCGTGATGCAAATTATTCCAGTAACATTGAATCCTACCAACACAACGGTTTTTACTTTTCCAACAACATTGAATATGTCGGCATCGGGAACATATACGTTGCGAACCTGGGTAGCGTATCCCGGAGAATTGAATTTATATAATGATTCAGCACTGGTTACTACAACGATCTTTGCAAATAGTACCCCGCCTATTACACAAAATTTTGAATTAGCTACATTCCCTCCATTAGGATGGGCCATTGATAATACAAACGGCTCTTACACTTGGGAACGTAGGACAGGAATTGTAGGTGCAACAGGTGCAACTACTGCGGCGGCTTACATTAATAATTATTCTTACAATGCACCGGGTGCGCAAGATATGTTGTCTTCTTATGTTGTTTCGTATACGAGTGGAGGAAGTCCGTTAATGACTTTCGATGTTTCCTACGCACGTTACAGCACCACTTATTTTGATGGGCTTCGAGTAGATGTGTCTACCGATTGCGGAACAACATGGGTACCTTCGGGATATTTAAAAAGCGATTTAGTGCTGGCAACAGCCGGCACCGTTACCAGTGTATTTACACCTACGTTAGCGAGTCAGTGGAGAAAAGATACGGTGGACTTAAGCGCATGGGCAGGAACAAACGTCATGGTTCGATTTGTAAATATTAATGGTTTTGGTAATAGTTTGTTTATTGACAATATTAATTTTAGTACAATAACATCTGCTACGTTGAACCTCACTTGTCTCATTGAAGGATTTTACAATGGAAGCGGAAGTATGGTTCCTGTATTATTGAATTCGGGTGTTTCGCTTTCTCCGACCGTAACAGATACTATAAAAATTAGATTACATGATGCACTCAGTCCGTCAACCGTTGTTGCAACTGCTAATACCCTTGTTTCTACGAATGGAACAGCAACAGTGAGTTTGCCCAGCAGCGTTGTAGGGAATAATTATTATATTGAAGTAAGCCATCGAAATGCAATTGCTACTTGGAGCGCTTTGCCGATAACATTTGGTACAACTACTAACTATAATTTTACAACATCAGCAGCACAAGCCTTTGGTTCCAACATGAAATTGTTAGCTCCCGGAATATTTGGTTTTTACAGCGGAGATCTTGAACCTAAAGATGAAACCGTAGATATTCTTGATCAGACCACTCTCGACAATCATATCTTTACTTTTGCTTCAGGCTATCTGACCAGCGATCTTAATGGCGACGGAACAATTGATATTGTAGATCAAATATTCTTGGATAATAATATTGCTGGCTTTATAGGTTCCATCCACCCCTAACTATTCGATTTAAGAATGCCATCGAGACTCCGTTTTCCGATGGCATTTTTCTTTTTTATCTTTCTAAACCAGCTAAAAATTGAAGATAAAACCATGTTTTTGTTGGATTCAAGATGAATACGCTACTATTTTCATGGGAGATCATTTTTTTTTGCTATTTTCGTTAACGTATATTGTTAATAAAAACTGGCCGAAATCGCGTTTGTTCAACGAGATAAAGTTGGATCATTAGGTTGATAACAAAAAACAACCTAGAGAAAGCCAAATAGCCTTTTTTTGATAATATCACCAGTTATATTTTGAAAAACCAAAAACACAAATAATTATGAATCGTATTTACACCTGGTTGTTCGCTCTCGGAATGTTATTTTCTGGTGCCACAATCGCACAACAAAACACCAACATTTATTTGCAAAGTGGAACGGTACAAGCAACCTCCAATCTTTCAGAATTTATTGTTGAACCATCACCTTCAGATGTTTTCAACGGGTATTATTACCGCTTCCTTCAATTTAATTCCTTACCTGGAATGACGGAACAAAATACTATGCGCCAGAGTGGATTAGTAATCATGGATTATGTTCCAAAGAATACTTTTATGGTGGCAATCCCTCTTGGATTTAATAAATCATTGTTGAATGGATTTAATGTTCGAGCTGTTTTAGTACAAAGTCCAGCGCAAAAGATTAGTCGCAACATTATTGGTGGCTTCCAGGATTGGGCTATTAATGAGCGCGGAACAGTTGATTTAAATGTACAATATCAGGGAAACATATCTCATTCTGCTGCATTGACATCGGCGTTAGAGCATGGAAAACTTCTTTCACAAGAACCAAAAAACAGAACTATCAGCATCAGAGTAAGCGATTTCTCCTTGATGAATTTAGCAGCTCAGCCGTGGGTGTTTTACATCAATACGATTGCTGCTCCTGGTGAAAAAGAAGACACAAAGGGAAAAAGTTTGCACCGCTCGAATGTGATCAATAGCGATTATGCTACCGGTCGTCATTATGATGGAAAGGGAGTAAGTATTGCTGTTGCGGATGATGGATTCGTAGGACCACATATTGATTTCGCTGGCCGCCTAACCAATTTCGCGACGGGTACTGGTCAAACGCATGGCGACATGACCACGGGTATTGCAGGCGGTGCAGGAAATTTAAATCCAACTATTCGCGGAATGGCGAGTGGTGCTGATTTATATTCATATAATATTGGAGCTTACCCTCAAGTTTTAGATGCAGTAGCAAATTTTAATAATCATGGGATTGTAATAGCGTCTACTTCTTATTCTCAAGGTTGTAATGAATATACTACAGACACTCAATTTGGAGATCAGTTGTTATTCGACAACCCTCAATTGCAATTTGTCTTTTCTGCTGGAAATAACGGATCCGGAAACTGTAATTATGGCGCAGGCGCTGGCTGGGGAAATATTACTGGAGGATATAAGACAGGAAAGAATGTAGTGGCATGTGGAAATCTCGATGCTTTAGAAGTACTAGATCCATCGAGTAGCCGCGGTCCTGCTTCTGATGGTCGTGTGAAACCAGATATTTGCGCAAATGGAAGAGACCAGATGAGTACGGATGAAAATAATACGTATCAAGTAGGAGGAGGAACTTCTGCAGCATGTCCTGGTGTTGCTGGAATTTTTGGTCAGATGTTCCAAGCCTTTAAAGAATTAACAACTGCTACTTTACCTAATGCGGCTTTAATAAAAGCTTGTTTGTTAAATACAGCAGAAGATATAGGTAATCCAGGCCCTGACTTTACATACGGTTGGGGAAGGGTGAATGCATACCGCGCGCTCACAACACTTGAGGAGAATCGTTATTTATCTGATTCTGTAACTCAAGGAAATAGTAATATCCATTCAATCACCGTTCCTACTGGAGTGGAAGAAGTAAGAGTAATGGTGTATTGGTCAGATGTAGGCGGTTCTGCGATTGCAGCACCCTCTTTGGTAAATAATATTAATATGACCGTTACGGATCCATCTGCTGGAATTTGGAACCCTTGGATTTTAGATCCGACACCTATTGTTGCAAATTTAAATGCAAATGCCGTTCGCGGAATTGACAGCTTAAATAATATGGAACAAGTAACGCTTTTAACACCTACCGCTGGAGTTTATAATGTAACGATTAACGGTTACGCCTTACCGTCATTAGGTCAGCGTTACTATTTAGTATGGGAATTTAGAACGAATGACGTAACGCTTACATATCCAAATGGTGGCGAAGGTCTCGTACCAGGAGAGAACGAAGTAATTCGTTGGGATGGCCGTAAAAACACTGGAAACTATTTGTTAGAGTATACTACTGATAATGGCAGTAATTGGAATACGATTTCTGCTGCCGTACCTCAAACATTACAACAATTCTCTTGGAATGTTCCAAACTCCGTTTCCGGAGAAGTTAAAGTACGCATCTCTCGTAATGGATTTAGTGATGAATCTGATTCTTCATTAGCTATCATTGGTTTACCAACAGGTATTGCGGTAGACTGGGCATGTCCAGATTCAGTTCAACTTAGTTTTAATGCAGTCACAGGTGCAGCAGGATATACTGGATATATGCTTGGAAGCAAGTACATGGAAATTGCGGGAAGTAGTACATCAAATACAATGGTTCTATATGGAGTAAATCCATCTATCGACAATTGGTTTAGTGTAAGTGCAAACACATCTCAAGGAAACACTGGACGTAGAGCAAATGCCATTTTTAAAGCGGCGGGTGTATTTAATTGTGCATTAGCTACCGATGCTAATCTATCAGCGCTCGTAAGTCCTTCCACAGGGTCATTACAAGATTGTCACGATAATTCTGCTGTTGTTGTAGCTGTTTTAATTTCGAATGAAGGATTAAGTACTCTAACTAATATTCCAGTAAACTATTCATTGGATGGAACGACCACTGTTACAGAAACCTTTACTGGAACGATTAATCCAGGAGCATCTCAACTGTTTTCATTCACAACAACCATTGATGTTTCTCTTGCTGGTAATTATGTTTTGGATGTTTGGTTGACTTATCCTGGAGATCAATATATTTATAACGATTCAGCTAAAGCGTTAATTAATGTGGTGGGTGGAACTTCTGCTACACTGCCTTTTGTTAATGACTTTGAAACAGATAATCTTTGTAACGTAGCTTCAGACTGTGAAGCCACAGTTTGTGGTCTTACCAATGGATGGCTCAATGAAACCAATTTAGATCAGGATGATATCGATTTCCGTGTGAATGAAGGTGCAACTCCGTCAACAGGAACAGGTCCAAATAGCGACCATACTTTAGGTACAGCTGCAGGAAATTATCTTTATTTGGAGGCATCCACTTGTTTTGGAAAAACTGCAAATCTAATATCCCCATGTATTGATTTATCTTCAGCACCTTCTCCTCAACTTACTTTCTGGTATCACATGGAAGGTGCCGCCATGGGTGAGTTGCATGTAGATATTTTCTCTCAAGGAAGTTGGATTAATGATGCAATTCCGGCAATTGTTGGAAATCAAGGCACCCTTTGGTTACAAGGAATAGTAAATTTAGCACCATGGTCAGGAGAAACGATTAATATTCGTTTCAGAGGAATCACAGGAAACGATTTTACTTCTGATATTGCGTTAGATGATATCAACGTACTTGACGTTACTGCTCCACCTATTCCTGCGTTTAATGTTAGCGCATCAACGGGATGTACTGGAAAAGTATTCTCCTTTACCGATCAAAGTTTAAATTCACCAACAGGCTGGGCTTGGGTTTTCACACCATCTACCGTAACTTTTGTAAATGGAACTACTGCTAATTCAGCAAATCCAGATGTGGTATTTAATGCAGTAGGTGCTTATGATGTTGAACTTACTGCAACCAATAGTTTCGGAGGGGGTGTGGTAACGCAAACTTCTTTCATCACTATTTTGCCGGCTTTCTCAACACCAATTATAGAAGACTTCCAAAGCGGAGTATTTCCACCTTCTGGTTGGGATATTGAAGATGCGGGAGGATCAAATACATGGACAGAGGCTGTTGGAATAACAGGAGCAGCAGGAAATCCAACAACTTGTTCATTCGTGGAAAACTTCGTATATAATAATGTAGGCGCTGAAGATGGATTAACGACTTTCGAAACATCATTAACAAGTGCTTCTTCAGCATTATTAACGTTCGATGTTTCTTATGCACGTTATAGCGCCACCTATACCGACACCTTACGTGTAGATATCTCTACCGATTGCGGAACTACTTGGATTCCTTCCGGATATCAAAAAGATGGATTAGCCTTAGCCACTGTTCCGGATAATATAAACAGTTGGGCTCCTACATTAGGCACAGATTGGAGAAATGATACCATTAACCTAAGCACTTGGATTGGATCAAATATTCTTGTGAAGTTTGTGAATATTAATGGCTACGGTAACAATCTGTATATCGATAATATTAATATCGATGCGACAGTGGGCATTGAGCAACCTGATCAATTAGGTGTAGTCAATGTTTATCCAAATCCTTCTGTAGGATTGTTTAATCTGGAGTTAAATGGTGTAGATGCTAAACAAGTAGCTTATACATTAACTGATCTAGAAGGTCGTACCTTGATGGTTCAAAAAATTAACGCTGGTACCAATTATCGCGGAATCATCGATTTACGCCAAATGCCACAAGGTATTTATCTCCTTCGCTTAACTTCAGAAACAGGAAGTCGCACCGTGAAAATGGTGAAATTATAATCCAATAACTTCTTTAAGTTTTAAAAAAAGCCTTCTGGTCAATATGACTGGAAGGCTTTTTTAGTTCGGAGAGTCGGAGTTCGGAGAGTCGGAGTTCGGAGACCTGAGAGCGGAATAAAGAGTACGGGAACATCACCCTCCCGATAGCTATCGGGACTCCCCAGAAGTACAGTACTTCGTACAGACTTCTGGGCGAAGCCTCGCGACACCAATTTGCCAACTCGCTAACTCGCCAATTCACCAATTCACCGATTCTCCTATCCAAGAATCTCGTAAATTTGCCCCATGGATTCAGTACGCCAGCTTAAATATGCAAAACTCATTCAAAAAGAATTGGGTGAGCTCTTCTTGAGGGATGGGAAAGATTGGTATGGCCCCCATTTCGTAACGGTCACTCATGTGAAGATTACTCCCGATCTGAGTTTGGCGCGTGTGCACCTTAGTGTTTTTAAAGCTCAAAAACCATTAGAAATTCTAAAGGCACTGAAGAAGCATAATGCAACCGTGCGTTTTCATTTGGGAAAAAAAATAGGTAAGCAAGCGCGCATCGTTCCAGAACTCGAGTTTTTTATTGACGATAGCCTCGACTATTCCGATAAGATGGATGCCATTTTTAAATCGATCGATATTCCTCCTGCTGAAGATTCTTCGGATTCTTAATCGGAAAGATCCTCCTCTTTACCCTTTTTAGTACCTTCGCAGCCGATGCAATACGATCCGATAAAGCGCAGTCTCGGGAATGTTTTTAATAAATCTCCCTTTTTAAGAAAGACATTCTATCAACTCCTCGACTTACTTCTGTTGAGAGCATGGCATGTACACAAAGAATTAAAAACCTGGATTAAACAAGCTCCTCGCTCAGCTTCTATTTTAGATGCTGGTGCAGGATATGGTCAACATTCACTTTGGCTCAATCGCCGACTTCCCGACGCTACCATTTTAGCCGTTGATGTGAAAGAAGAGCAAGTGGCTGACTGCAATACTTTCTTTCAACAGATTGGTGCAGGCGATAAAGTAAAATTTGTAGTCGATGATCTCACCACTTACGTAGATGCTAACCGTTATGACTTGGCTATTTCGGTGGATGTGATGGAACATATTTTAGAAGATGTGCAAGTTTTTAAAAATATAAATGCATCTCTTAAGCCCGGCGGCATGCTTCTCATCTCTACTCCCAGCGATCAAGGTGGCTCCGATGTGCATGGCGATGAAGAAAGTTCTTTCATTGAAGAGCATGTGCGCGATGGATATAACATCAAGGAGATTGAAGATAAATTGCGCTCTGTTGGATTTACAAAAGTAGAAGCCCGCTATCAATATGGAACACCTGGAAAAATTTCGTGGAGGTTGTCAATGAAATATCCTATTCTCATGCTCGGCGTAACGAAATTGTTTTTTGTGATCTTGCCTTTTTATTATTTGATCACATATCCTTTTGCGTATTTGTTAAACTGGATGGATGTGATGATGAAACATCCTACAGGCACGGGACTCATCGTGAAAGCCTGGAAATAATTGATGAGCTTAGCCTGGACCATAACCCGGCGTTACCTCTTTGCGAAAAAATCGCACCACCTCATCAATGTAATTAGTTGGATTAGTGTTTTAGGAGTGGCCGTAGGTACCTTCGGACTCGTTGTTGTGCTATCCGTTTTTAATGGTTTCGGAAATTTAGTGATGGAGATGTACAACTCCTTCGATCCCGATATTAAAATTCAAAACGTAAGCGGAAGAAGTTTTGAGCCTACCGATAAAATTATACAATCGTTAGAAAATCATCCCGGTATTGATGTTATCACTTTTGTAAAAGAAGACAACGCACTCTTGCGTTACATGGATCGACAATATGTTGTGACGTTAAAAGGCGTGAGTAATTCGTTTTTCAAAACCAGCGAGATTAAAGATAAATTGCTAGAAGGTGACGCTATCCTCGAAAGTGGTGATGTCAACTTTATGATTCCAGGAGCGCAAATAGCCTACTCGATGGGAATTCGCCCCAACGATTTATTGAATCAAGTAAATATTTTTATGCCGCAACGTGGTATCGATCCCGGTGTAGTGATGTTGGATCCTTCCGATGCATTTATTCAACGATCGATGGTAGCATCAGGAATCTTTAGTGTGCAACAAGATTTTGATGCGAAGTATGTGTTGGTCCCTTTGCGTTTCATGTACGACTTATCTGGAAATAACAAACAAATTTCCGCTTTTGAAGTTAAATTGAAAAATGATGATGACTCGAAAAAAGTGATGGCGCAGTTGCAAAATGTATTGGGCAACGATTTCACCGTGAAAGATCGCTTGATGCAACATGATTTTTTATTCAAAGTAATTGGAGCAGAAAAAATAGCCGTGTATATTATCCTCGGATTTATTTTGATGATCGCCGCGTTCAATTTGTTTGGTACATTAACCATGTTGATTCTCGATAAACGCGACGACTTGCAAACCCTATATCACATGGGTGCCGATTTAAAATTAGCACAACGTATTTTTCTATTGGAAGGATTAGTGATCTCAGTAGGCGGTGCTTTCGTTGGAATGTTTTTAGGTGCTATACTTTGTGGACTCCAGCAATATTTTGGGTTGGTAAAAATTGGAGGCGGAGAAGGTTTTGTTGTGGAGGCGTATCCTGTGGATATGCAACTCGGCGACTTCATGATTGTGATGGGAATTGTGATGGTCATTGGCTGGCTGGCTGCTTCCTATACTTCTAAGAATATTGTTCGTCGAATTTCTGATCAACGTTTAGCCGCTGAGTAAAACAATATTCAATGTCACACTGGAAACCATATGCCGCGCTGGGCGCACTTTGTTTTATTTGGGGAACCACCTATCTCGCCATTCGTATTGGGATGGACGAACATTTTCCGCCCTTCTTGTATTCAGGAATTCGTTTTATGATTGCAGGAGGCTCTATCATGTTGTGGTTTTTAGCAAGAGGAAAAAAAATTCAAGTAAGTAAACAAGATTTAAAGCGTTTGCTCGTGAGTGGTCTGTTTATTTTTCCTGGTGGCAATTTATTTCTTGTCCTTGCAGAGCAAACCATTGATAGTGGAATTGCAGCATTGTTTAATGCCGCATTTCCTCTTTGGATCTTATTAATTACACGCATCTGGAATCCATCTGAAAAAACACCAGCACTTGCACTTACCGGAATCATCGTTGGGTTCTTGGGACAGTTTTTAATTTTCTATGACAATCTTTTTATTGAAGGAAGTAACTTATTTCAAGTGGGATTAATTTTCTTGATTGGTGGTGTTATCAATGGATCCATCGGAAGTATACACATGAAAAAGTATCCGATTAGTTTAAGTCCCGTGATTACCGCCGGACTCCAAATGTTTTTATGTGGATCCATTACTGCTGTTGTTGGATTAGCAAGAGGAGAAGCATCTCAATTGCCAACAACGATGCCCGGTTGGTGGTCGATGTTATATTTGGTGATCGTAGGATCCATCATTGGATATACTTTTTTCGTGTATGCAATGCGAGAGTTACCCGCACAACAAGTATCTGTTTATGCTTATGTAAATCCTATCGTGGCTGTTTTCTTAGGATGGATGTTTTTGAATGAACAAATTAGTCAACGTAGTTTGATGGCCATGTGCATTACTGTTTTGGGTGTGTATTTGGTGAATCGTGGCATGCAACGCTATAAATTGTTGAATAAATCTTAGCATAATTCATCGTAGGCTATTTTTTGATTCCTACTTTTACAAGTACTATGGGAAGAAAAATGTCATTCATGTGCTTGCTCTTCCTTCTCTCGCTGAAGGGTCAAGCACAAATCCGTTTTAATCCGCAAGCGGGAATTAGCTTACTGAGTATTGATAAAGCTAAATACAAGGACGTAAACACAATCGTAGAAGGAAGTTTTTCAGCTGAGATTGGCGTGATGAGCGGTGTAGATATGCGCATCGGAAACAAAATATATTTTCAGCCCGGCGTGTTTTATTCTAAAAGTATATCGTTAGCGAACATTAAAGAAACTATTTTGGGTGTTGGTGATACCGTTCTTTCGGTTTCGTACTATGCAGATAAACTCATCCGCACATCCATCAAAGCAAAAGCACTCATCGGTTTTAATCCCATCAACAAAAGACTTTTCAAAATAAGATTGATGGCAGGACCTACCTATGATTTTATTGTAGGAGCATCCAACAAAGGCACCGAAATAAATGTCGATACGCGAAACTTTGAAAAGGGATCTTTCAATTTAGATGCCGCCATCGGAATCGATATTTACAAGCTCACGATAGAGACTGGATTTACTCAAGGATTCACGGAAGCTTTCGACAAAAGTAAATTCTATGGTTTCGATTCTAAATATTCAGGGTATTACATTACCATTGGTTTTCTCATCGGAAAAGCGAAATCAGAAAAGGATAATGACGAAAAGAAAGAGGATTCGAAAGACTAACATTTATATTTAGTCTCGGTATTATTTCTTCTTCGACCTTAGCTCCTTTTTACAAAATAATAAACCCGTATCCCTTGTGAAAAACTCCTCATCACCCAGAGCTTGCCGAGGGGTGCAATAAAACTTAGCGAAAGACCTCCGCGCCTGCGAGAAACTTTAGCGAAAGACCTTAGCGCCTCCGCGCCTCGCGAGAAACTTTAGCGCCTCCGTGCCTTTGCGAGAAAATTTAGCGAAGAAAGTCTGCGAGAAATTTTAGCGTCGAAACTCTGCTGAGAAAACTTAGCGCTCTATAGGTTGCTATAAATTTTAAACTCAATAAGAGAAGTCGGAAAAGTCAGGAAAAAGACTATCTATTTTTTCAAGTATTTATCTACATCCCCTAACCATGCGCCACGATCATTGGCCCATGTTTTTTCAAATGCACTCAGTTGCATATTGGCTTCGAGTTCTTTTATCAAAAGAACAATATCCGTTTTCTCGGTTGCTTTGGCTACTTGTCCTCTCCATTCTAGTTGAGCCGCTTTCCATTCAGGCTTGAAATGTAATGTCTTCATGTGAAACTCCAAGTTTTTTAATACACTAAGAGCTTGAACTTTTGTTGAATTAGCGGGATTCCATTTCGCAATAACAGAATGGAATTTATCAGTATATGCGTCTTTCGATAAGTTTACAACTAATCGGCTCAACAAGGAAGCATACGTAATTTGCGGCTCATTACTCATTTCAGCAGGTATTGGCTCGCCTTCTACTTGAGCGTAAGTGTTAGTATAACCAGCGCTTAGCAATAAGCACAATAGGATGATCGTTTTCGTCGTTTTCATAGAACATCAATATTAGGGAGAAAAATAATAATTTGCAAATTATTTTTGGTGAACGTCTCGTATGTTTTTACGAAATTTGCATCTTATATATTCAGAATATGTCCACTACCATAAAAATACTATTCCTCTCATTCGCCCTTCTTGGAATGGTTAGTTGTAAAAATAATGCAAAGAAACCTTTTGGAAAAGACCCTGCTCTCGAAAGTAGGAAATGGGAATTAGTAGAGATGGGCGGAACGAAAGTGACATTGCCCGACGGTGTTCAAAAAATCTCTTTGGAGTTCGAAGGTCAAAGCAATACGTTTGGCGGAAATGCAGGATGCAATCAATGCAATGGAATGTACACCACGCACGAGGATATGATTAAGTTGCACATGATGGCAGTAACGAAAATGGCATGTCCTGCGATGGAGATGGAAAATTTGTTTTTGAAGAAGATGGAAGAAACAACCCGTTACGAATTAAAGAAGGTAAAAGAAAATAAAATATGGGTGGAGTACTTACACTTGTTTAAAGAGTTGGAGCAAGTGATGGTGTTTAAATCGACTACTCCATAACCCTTCGGCAAATTCAGGGTTCGAGAGAGTTTAATATACGAAATTCTTAGAGATAAAGATTAACCGCTAGGAACGCAAGGAGGCGCAGTCCCGATAGCTATCGGGACGCAAGGGTAAATATAATCAACTCAAAGTCTTGATGAATACTTTGATTCATTAAAATAATTTCTCCGTGTTCCTCCTTGACTCCATGTCTCCGTGGTTAATTGCTGCTTCTGTAAGTAAAGGAAGTTATTTGTAGCAAGATGTAATAGTTATAGAGTAGGAGAAATCGTTCTAATATAAGACTTTCTTTTACCACAGAGTGCACAGAGTTCTTCACGGAGGACACAAAGTAATTAAATAGAGACTGACCTTAGCGCACTTAGTGTAGCGCAGCCTTAGCGCCTCTGCGAGAAAATTTAGCAAAGAAAAATTTGTCGTAGCGCAGCCTTAGCGCCTTCTTCGGCCTTTGCGAGAAAATTTAGCGAAGAGAAATTTGTCGTAGCGCAGCCTTAGCGCCTCTGCGCCTCGTATGTTTGCAGGCTAGGTAACAAAACCCCATAGACAGTATATTAGAATTTGAGTAAAAAGTCAAATCTTTGTAGATATAAACCAAAATAAGAAAAGGAGTGAGAGAAGAATCGCGCCTAAACAAC
>JANOAX010000074.1:0-8655 GCA_031411335.1 Bacteroidota bacterium | reverse complement strand
CAGAACTGCATCGACCTCTTGGTAAATGCTGTAAAAACCATGGATAAGCATAACTGGAAGAGCTGGAATTAAAACTAATTTTAGGCTCAAAGAGCTACACTATTGATCATACAATACTTGCGAGCTGCGGCTAAATAAAATGACATCCTTTTGAGGATTGAATGTCCCGATTTTTCATTTGGTGGTTTACTAAATTTCTCATAATTTGGACGTACGAAAAAGCACTCCACACAAGTCACTTTTTTGGCCCTCCAAAATGAAAAATAAATTTACGGTTCTCTTCCTAGTGATGACAGTGATCTTGTTTTTACGATCGGCATTTGTGGGAAAAACGCATGAGGCATTTCATTCTCCTGAAGAGATTTCTTTCTTCAAAGCGCATTTTATGCCACCCCTTGATTCTGGTCAATATTTTTCAATTCCCCAAAATTGCAAAGGATGTCATGGATTCGATTCATTAGGATTGGCCAATGTAGATGCCAATGGAATGGATGTGAATTTGTATGACGATTGGGAAACGAGTATGATGGCCTTGTCAGCTGTAGATCCTTTTTGGAAAGCAAAAGTGAGTCACGAAATATTAGTGAATCTAGCAAACTCCTTAGAATTACAAACGCTATGTACTAAGTGTCATGCTCCACTTGGACATTACACTGCTTTCTACAAAGGACAACCTCATTATACATTAGCTGATCTTAGCATCGACTCATTGGGAAAATCAGGTGTTTCTTGCCAAGGTTGTCACGGTGTGAAGGACTCTGCAAGTTTAGGCGCACTCTTCACAGGACATCTTCCATATGATACCAATAGAACAGTTTATGGCCCCTTCACTACTCCGATGGTGGGGCCGATGCAATTGTATGTAGGATTAACGCCTGCGTATAGCCCCCATATTAGTGAAAGCAAAACTTGTTCACCTTGTCATACATTAATTTCCAATACTGTTGATTTAAGTGGTGTACCTACAGGTACTACTTTTGTAGAACAAGCTACTTATCATGAATACTTAAATTCTGATTATCCATTGGTAGAAATGGCTACTTGTCAAACGTGCCACATGCCAAAAATTGAAGATCCCATCAAGATCGCCAATGGGTATACTGCGCTTCCTGGAAGAACTCCTTTTAACTTACATACGTTTTCGGGAGCAAACAATTTCATGGTGCAATTAATAAAAGATAACAAAGTGAGCTTAGGTGTTTCTGCGCTTGACAGTAGATTTGATTCGACACTGAAAGTAAATACAGAATTATTAAAATTTCAGACTTTAGATTTAATTAGTCAGTATGATTCTGCATGGAATGATACTGCTTATTTCAGCATCCGATTAAAAAACAAAGCGGGACATAAATTTCCGAGTGGATATCCATCACGAAGAGCCGTAGTGCAATTTGTCGCATTGAAAGCAAACGGAGACACATTATTCTCCAGTGGAATTTTCGACAATGATTTTGAAGTAAAAAATATTGCTACTCCATTTGAGATCCATCACGATTTCATCAACTCATCCAATCAAACACAAATTTACGAAATGGTAATGGGTGATTTGAACGGGAATAAAACGACTGTATTAGAAAGAGCTTCTGCTCCTTTAAAAGACAATCGTTTACCGCCTAAAGGATTTACAACACTTCATTCGGCTTATGATACATGTGCCATTGTTGGAGATGCACTTACTGATGTTGATTTCAACAAGACTGCAGGTATAGAAGGAAAAGGACATGACATCATTCATTACCATCTTCCTTTAGGCGGTTACAATGGCAACTTAACGGTTGAAGTTAATGTTTACTATCAAACATTACCGCCCGCCTTTTTAGATGAAATGAAAAACTTTTCATCGGCAGAAATAGATACCTTTTTATCGATGTATGCCAATGCGAACAAAGCGCCCATCTTGGTAAAATCAGATACATTAAACAATGTTCTCATTCCGGTAGGTTTAGAGAATATTACTTTAAGTGAAATCAAAGTAGGTCCTAACCCAAATTCTGAAGGTGTCATCTATATACAGGGCATGCCGTCAAACACTGAATTAAGCCTCTTTACCCCCTCAGGACAAAGATTAACTTGTACTATACAAAGAAGTAGTAATAGCATTTCAGTAACACTTCCAGTATCCAAAGGGATTTACTACCTTGTATTCACCAAAAACGGAACAAAATCACTTAAAAAAATTGTAAGGCTCTAGCCAGAGAAGGCAATAGAATAAAGAACACTGAATATATAAAAATTAATACAACCCCATTCTTTGATCAAAAATATTGCTAAGTTTACATACTACAAAACAATCCCTTCCACTAATCTAATCAACACAAATCAATGAAAAAAATTTACCAAATCGTGCTTCCTATTTTGCTAATCATTCTCGTGGGCAATGTAGAAGCACAAATCAGTTTCAAAAACAAAAACACAAAATTGATAAACAGTAATTTCCATAGTGGCTGTACGATGGCGATTGCAGATTGGAATTTTGATGGTTTGGATGACATCATCCGTTTAGATGATGGACGCATTGCAAATATTGAAGTTCAAAGAACGAATGCAACGTTTCAAAACATTTCAATTGGTACATTTAGTACTTCATCAGGTTGGTCATGGGGAATGGTAACTACTGACTTAGATCATAATGGATATTTAGACATTATTGCAGGGGCTGGTGGTCCAGCATTACGAATATTTATGACTGATGCAAATGGTGTAATGGGCAGTATGATTAGTATCCCAAACTCAGGTTACTTCGTTCAAAATATTACCGCTGGTGATTTCAACAATGATGGATGGATTGATCTTTTTGTTTGTGACGATAATGCACAAAGCCACATCTATTTGAACGATGGTGTTGGAGGATTGACCGAATCTTTTACAACGATGAATTTTGATGTTACTTCTACTGATGATTCTGGAAATTACGGTAGTGTTTGGACTGACTTTGACAACGATGGTGATTTAGATTTATACATTGCAAAATGCAGACAAGGTGTTACCAGTCCTACGGATGGAAGAAGAATAAACGTACTTTTTGAAAATGACGGCAATAATAATTTTACAGAAAACGCAGCGGCTTATGGAATCAACGTTGGTTGGCAGTCGTGGACAGCCTCCTTTGGCGATATTGATAATGATGCCGATTTAGATTTATTGCTTACCAATCATGATTTCGAGAGCCAGATTTGGGAAAACGATGGTACTGGTCATTATACCGACATTACTGCTTCAACGGGTTTTGATATTACTGATATTACTCCCATTGAAAGTGCATTTGAAGATTTCGATAATGATGGATATGTTGACATGATCATTACTGGTTCTTCTAGCAGATTTTTTAGAAACAACGGTGACAAAACATTTACCAAAATGGAAGGGCTTTTTAATTCCAACAAAATGGAATCATTTGCTATTGGCGATTTAAACCATGATGGAAAAATAGATATCTATGGTGGCTATGCAACCATTTATACGAATCCAACCAATATTGATGACGTAATTTGGATGAACTCTACGAACAATAACAATCACTTTGTTACATTAAACTTAATTGGAACAGTAAGTAATAAAGGCGCCATTGGAGCAAGAGCAACCGTGTATAGTTCTTTAGGAAATCAAATTAGAGAAGTTCGTGCAGGAGAAAATTATGGAACTTGTAATTCTTCTATGTTACATTTTGGAATGGGATCGGTTACAACCATTGATTCAATCGTAGTAAGATTCCCGAGTGGGATCACACAAACGTTAGTGAATCCTGCCGTTGATCAATTCATAAAAATTATAGAAAATGATTGCGTTTCTCCAGCACCAACGGTTTCGTATAGTCAAGCTGCTCCATTTATTTGCTCAGGAAGCACCGAGACATTAACTGCAACTGCTGGACTCAATTATTTATGGAGTGATAATAGCACTACACAATCTATTACAGTGACAACAGGTGGTGAATACAATGTAATGGTGAGCACTGCTGGAAATAACTGTGTAGGTATCTCTCCTACTTTCGTTATCGATGAAAATCCTGATCAAACACCAACCATCAGTGCAGTGGGCGAAACTGAAGTTTGTAATGGTACTGCTGTTGATTTAGTGGCTCCTTCGGGATTAGTTTCTTATTTATGGTCAGATGGATCAACAACACAAAATTTAAGTGCTACTGTTTCTGGAACGTATTCATTAACGGTTCAAGGATATTGCGCACAATTCACCTCTGCCAATTCAGTAGTGGTAACGGCACATATTGTTCCGGATGCTGTGACCAATACCAATGTGACTATACCATCATCTGCAAGCACAACATTAACAGCAACGGGTACTGACTTAAATTGGTATGATGATGCAGCAGGAACATCATTAGTAGGAACGGGACCTAGCTTTATTACTCCAGTAATATCTGGACTAACTAACTACTGGGTTCAAAATAACGAAACTTATAATGATGGTATATTTAATACAGGTCTAGCCAATCATTCAGGAACTAGTTTATACAGTGGATCTAATGCTACTAGTGCCACCGTTTATTTTGATGTTGACAAAGCTTGCACATTATTATCAGTAAAAGTTTATTCTGACCAGCCTGGAATGAGAAGAATTGAATTGCGCGACAATCAAGACGTTTTATTACAATTTGCTGATGTAGTCATCAATCCAGATACTCAAATTGTAAATTTAAACTTTGCATTGACTCCAGGTAATGATTATCGCATTCGTACAAACGACAGTGTAAATACAGCTTCACTGGGATTTGCCGGTCCACGCTTGAGAAGAAATTCTGCTGGCGCAACTTATCCATATACTATTAACGATGCTCTGTCCATTACAGGAAATGATTTCGGATCACAATACTTTTATTATTTCTATGATTGGAGCGTTGAGAAACCTGGATTCACTTGCAGCAGCAACTTAGTTCAAGTTTCTGTTGATATTTCAGTTGGCTTGCCAAATTTACAAGCAAGTGGAATTAGTATGTATCCAAATCCTACGGGAGATATCATCAATATCAAACTTGAAAAAACAACTCCAGCTCAAATGAATATTTATGATGCTACGGGTAGATTGGTGATGAAACATGCAATTCAGGAAATGAATAATACTGTTTCAGTGCAATCATTACCAGCAGGAATTTATCAAGTAGAATTTATTCAAGCAGGATCAAGCTTCCAACAAAAGCTAGTGAAGTATTAATCTAATCAACCTTTATAATATGGGGAGCTTTTAATCGAGCTCCCTTTTTTGTTTTTATCCTTCCTATTAATATTATTCCTTGCTACAATGCTTTTTTTCAACCTGCCTGCAGCAGGCAGGCACTAGAGAATAAAAATCGCTAGAAAACAAATCACAACTTCTATTAAAATATCCTTTTACCACAAAGGGCACTAAGATTTACACGGAGGTCACAAAAGTTAAGTTTGTGATTTAATTTGTTTCATTAATTTAATTTCTCCGTGTTACTCTGTGTAACTCTTTGTGTTCTTCGTGTTAAAAAACAAACATTTATTCAAAGATAAATACAACTTTTATGGAGTAACAGAAAATTTGCGACGCATTTTCGAAATGCAACGCTTTGCGTAGCAATTCACCAACTCACCAAATCGCCAACTTGCCAATTAACCATTCGAGCGAATTGCTTCTACTGGATCGAGGCGGGCGGCGGTGGCAGCGGGGAACAATCCGCTAACGATTCCGATGATGGCAGAAATACTAAGTCCTAATATGGCATTCCCTGTTGTCAATGCAAAATCAAAATCATAAAATCCCGCGATAATGGTAGTAAGATACACGAGTACGAGCCCTAGTATTCCACCAAACAAACAAAGGATAATAGACTCCGTTAAAAATTGAACGAGAATAAAATAATTTTTTGCACCTAATGATTTTTGGATGCCAATGATGGGTGTACGTTCTCGTACTGAAACGAACATAATATTTGCAATTCCGAATCCACCTACCAATATGCTAAAGCCACCAATAATTCCGCCTACCATCGAAAGCATTCCAAAAAGTTGACCTACTTGGGCCGATAACAATTTCGTTTCATTCAAAGCAAAGTTATCGTCTTCGATAGGACGCAATCGTCGAATACTTCTCATGTTACCGCGCAACTCATCCATCAATTCTTGATTCGAAACATATATTTTGGCTTGAACCATGATCATCGGTCCAGCGCGTTCGGATTTAATATCAATAAACTTCCGACCATAATTAACAGGAATGATAACCGAATTATCATTTGAGTTTCCAATGATGCTCTCACCTTCCTTAGCAAACACACCAATTACTTTTGTCTTCCTTCCCTTCACGGCAATACTTTTATCTAGGGCACTGCGTTCAGGAAAGAGATTGGCTGCAATATCAAAACCGATTATGGCAACAGGATAACCACTATAGGATTCTGCTTCTGTAAAATATCTTCCTTCGGATAAATCAAAGCCTGAGATCTTATTAAAATCATGTGACACTAAATTAATATCGACACCTTCCACATTATTCCCTTCCCATTTAATGGTTTGATTTCCTAAAAATGCCATGAAGCACATTTCATCAGCCAGTGTAGAACGATCTTTCAATTGATCCAACTCATCGATGTTAGGTGTAGGACGTTGCCAATATTTCCACCAAGGGTAATCTCCACCAAAAGCCCATGGCCATTTTTGTACATAAATTACATTGTTGCCTAATTTCTCGACACTCCCTTTCACACTGCTCTCCATGCTATCCACTGCTGTAAAAACAGTGATGATGGCAAAAATACCGATGGTTACACCCAATAAAGAAAGAAAGGTGCGTAACTTATTTACGACCAAAGCATACCAAGCCATGCTGATGCTTTCTTTAATGAGTCGAAGGAGTAACATGATCTATTAGATGGGTTTAAGAATTCTTATATAAATGACATTCGCCATAAGGCAAAGAATTCGTCGCTAATTTAAGCGAAGCAAACGGGATATCGAGTTTCTAATCGCTCAAAAGGAATTTTTTTTTGCCTAAGCGTATGGAATTTGCTTTTGCGTTACATCTCTCCCCAAAAATTCTAAATATGCTTACTTACCTCCGCTCAGGGCTGCTGGCAGCCCTCCAATCCTTTCCTAAGGATGCTCGTCATTATCAAATAAGCTTCTTGCTCATCTTCCTTTTCACAGGAATTTTTAGTTTAAAATGGCCAATTGATCCACCGCAAATTTTCCTAACATTTTTAGTTGCTTTAAGCGTTCAAAGTTTTGGTATTTTCTTTCTTAAGCTTCCTATTTCCTCTTTAAAAAGTGCTTTTATCTCTTCCCTTAGTCTTTGTTTACTTTTTAGATGTGATCAATATATCATTATTGGGTTGGCCGCATTTATTTCCATTGCTTCTAAATTTATTTTTCGTGCTCAAGACAAGCATTTTTTCAATCCGGCCAATATTGGAATTTGTGCAACGATATTATTAACCGGACAAGGATGGATCTCACCCGGACAATGGGGCAGCGATGGACTTTGGCTTTTCGTAGTTGGAATTTTAGGTTTTTTAGTAGTGACAAAAGCCAATCGTTTGGAATTAGCGATCAGTTTTCTAGTAGGATATGGTGGAGCACAAATTATTAGAATGTATTTTTATCAAGGATGGCCTGCCGATGCATTAACTCATTTATTTACCAATGGAGCGCTTTTACTCTTTACTTTTTTCATGATTACAGATCCTGCATCTACTCCCAAACATAAAACAGTTCGTATTATTTGGGCATTAGCGGTCGGACTCCTCGCCTTCTATTTACAAGCTTACAAATGGGTGAATGGTTCACCGATCTGGGCATTGTTCATATTATCACCACTCACACCCCTTCTCGATTACCTTTTTAAAGGAGAAAAATTTCATTGGACAAAACCTGTTCAATCCTCTTCCAACTCATCGCGAAGCCTCGCGACTATCATCAATCCATAAAAAAATCCTAATAAAAATAAAATGAAAAAAATCCTTCTGATTTCTGCGCTGGTGTTAATGACAACACTTCAGGCAGATGCATTCTGCGGCTTCTATGTAGCAAGAGCCGATGCAAAATTGTTTAATAAAACATCGCAAGTCATTTTGGTAAGAAATGGTGAGCGATCTACTATCACGATGAGTTCTGATTTCCAAGGAAACGTAAAAGATTTTGCCATGGTAATTCCGGTTCCCACCGTTTTACAGCGAGAAGATATTCGCGTGGTAAATCGAAGCATCTTCGATCAATTTGATGCTTACTCGGGACCTCGATTGGTAGAGTATCACGATCAAGCACCTTGCAATCGATATCTTTATGAAGATGCTTTAATGAGTAAAACAACAACAGCGAAAAATGCGGCGGCCGAAATGAGTACGAGAGAAGAAGCGGATGAATATAAAGTAGCAGTGATTGCACGTTACACCGTTGATGAATACGATATCGAAATACTTAACGCGAAAGAATCGGTTGGTTTAGAACGATGGTTGAACGATCATGGATACAAAATTCCAGAGGGAGCTAAAGAAGTTTTAGAACCCTACATCAAAAGCAACATGAAATTTTTTGTAGTGAAAGTGAACTTGGAAGAACAGCAGCGTTTAGGAAATCAACCGATTCTTTCGCGTTAAGTATTTCGATATCGTATTCATCAACGGTGTAACGTGCAATCACTGCTACTTTATATTCATCCGCTTCTTCTCTCGTACTCATT
>JANOAX010000073.1:0-6418 GCA_031411335.1 Bacteroidota bacterium | reverse complement strand
TCCCCACCGATAGCTTTAATATTTCCAAAACATTGGGTGCAGCAATGGAGTAATAGATATTTATACCATCTCGCGTTGCTTCTAAAATTCCACTGGTTCTCATATTTTTCAAATGGTGAGAAACTAGTGATTGTTCAATATTCAATTTAATACACAATTGATTCACTGATAATTTCTTTTTAGGAGCTAAAAGTGAAATGATTTCAATTCGGGTTGGATTGGCGATCACTTTTAGAAAAGATGCCGCTTTGCTTGATTTTAATGAATGTGTAGCCATGTTACAAAGAAAACATGGAACCACTGATATGTTGGTGACTTTTGCAACCAAAAAAAATGAGAAATATCAGTTTTGTTAATTATGGTTGTGCCTTTTTTTCTTCTTTAGCCTTGTTTTTAAAGTATCTCTTAAATAAAAAATTGCTCTGCATGGCCTTTAAATTTTCATTTAAAAGTTGTGTACTTAAATTCAAATTCGCAAAAATTGCTTTCATGTCCAATGCCATCGCAGTATCACGTGCTAAAACTCCCAATGGTCCTGGGGTGATGTTTAAGTCTTCCATAAACTCATGCATGTGATGTAATGCGAGTTTTGCGGTATCCGTTGCTGCTTTTAAATTCTCCACAGTCATTTCAAAGTTTTTTGCAACTGAATCATCAGCAAGAATTTTACCTGCCATCCCTTGGCCTTTTTTAATCTCATCTAATAATGCTTCTGCATCTTTGGTCATGTTCACAGCGGAATGTGATGCATTTTCAATACTCAGCAAGGTGCGACGAAAATTCGCATAAGGAACAGAATCCGATAATAAATCCCAAAGGGGCTTGCTTTCTGTAATACGTTTGGTGATTGTTTTTAAATCGTGGGTAATATCTAATACGTTGTTGTTCGTTGTATTTAATGTACGCATCATTTCATCAGTGGCTACTGAACCCTGACTTGATATCGTATCATTCTCAACTACAAAAGCGGAGTTAGCATCTAAAGTGGAAACATTGATCAACTTATTTCCCATCAACCCATCAGAACCAATTTCAGCAATTGACTTTTTACGAATGTAGCGCATCGCATCTTCACGAATGACCATCTCCACCAATACTGCAGTATCACTTTCAATAGTGACTTCATTAATGGTACCGATGGTTATACCTGCAAATCGAACATTATTACCCGCAATTAATCCATTCACATTATTAAATCGAACGTATATTGATAACGTTTTATTGAAGATATTTTGCTTAGAACCGATGAGATATAAAGAAACAATTAGAAGAATTGTTCCCGTCAATACAAAGATTCCAAGTTTGACTTTATTTGCAGCTTTTTCCATTTTTATTCAAAGAAAGGTTTGATTTGAGGGTCTATTGAGTTGTTCAATTCATCGTAAGTACCTTCGGTAAATTTAATACCATTCACCAAAATCATGACACGATTGGAAACGATTTTAGCACAGGCCATATCATGAGTAATGATGATGGAAGACGTATTATACTTATGTTGAATATCGACAATTAAATTACTTATTTCTCTACTGGTGATGGGATCTAATCCAGTGGTAGGTTCATCGTAAAGAATAATATCAGGTTTGAGAATTAACGTTCTTGCTAAACCAATTCGCTTTCTCATACCACCCGAAAGTTCAGAAGGCATTAAATCGATGGCGTCTTTTAGACCTACGTTGTCCAATGCTTCTAATACTAATTCATCAACCTCCTCACGCGTTTTACTGATCCAATGTCGACGAAGCGGAAATTCCAAATTTTCACGAACGGTCATGGAATCATAGAGTGCTGAACTTTGGAAAAGGAATCCGATTTTCACTCTTATATGATCCAATTCATCGCGATCTAACTTAGGAATATTTTTTCCAAATACTTCTACAATTCCTTTATCGGGAGTTAATAATCCAACCATACATTTAATCAAAACGGATTTCCCAGAACCCGACTTTCCAAGCACGACTAAGTTTTCGCCTTTTTTTAAATTCAAATTAAATCCACGTAGCACGTGATTCGAGCCAAAAGATTTATATAAATCTTTTATCTCAACCACAGCATCTGCTTTGGGATCGACTGGTTTCGGAAGTTGATGAATCACGTTTGTTTCCATATTACGTGAGTCCCATTATTTCTGCGATTTGCACCGCAATTAAGTCGAGAATAAATACTACCAATGAAGAAACGACTACCGCCGAGTTAGCCGCTATTCCAACCCCTTCCGTTCCTTTCATTGAATTGTATCCTTTATAACAACCAATGATACCAATTGCGAATCCGAAGAAATATGTTTTAATGAGTGCAGGAAGCACATCTCCAAAAACCAGAGAATTAAAAACCTGACTGAAGAATAAATCGATGCTCACCACATCCTTTATATTCACACCAATATAGGCTGCATAAAGAGAAATTAAGTCGGCAATGATGACTAATAAAGGGAGCATCAACGTACATGCAGCTACACGAGTAACCACTAAATATTTAAATGGATTGGTTCCACTCACTTCCATAGCGTCAATTTGCTCAGTCACTTTCATGGAACCCAATTCTGCACCGATGCTCGACCCAATCTTACCAGCACAAATAAGTGCAGTAATCACGGGACCAATTTCACGGATAACCGACAATGCAACCATAGCAGGCAGATACGATTCGGCACCAAATTCTTCCAAAGTAGGTCGACTTTGTACCGTAAGTACCAATCCCATAATAAAAGCGGTAACACCGACGAGAGGCAACGTTTTATAGCCGATAATGAAACATTGGCGACCAAATTCTGTCCATTCGTATCGGGGCTTAAAACCTTCTTTAAAAAAACGAATTGTAAAATCTGAAATACCACCCACCTCTAATAAAACATCTTTAAAGGCTTGAACGGATTTTTTTGGCATAATAGGGTAGACGGCTTTGGGGCAAAGGTAATTGAATGTAATCAATCATTTTTTGAAAATACGAGATGAAAATCAAGATTCATCCATCCATTATCATGATTTAATATTGCTCTTCAAATTGGAGATAACCTGTTAATTTAATGCATTTTAAGGTTGGATAATTATAGCTAATGTATTGGTCGTTAGATGATACAGAAGTAAAATATGTTAATTACTCTACAATTAGAATCCAACATTCTTTCTATAAAACAAGAAAAGGTAAAAGTTGTTTTCTATTCTAGAGAAAGATTAATTTATATAGAAATAATCAAATTTTAATAATTTCTAAAAGTAGTTTTACAAATCCATCGCTTCAGCAATCATCTCAGCAATGTCTTTCACTTTTACTGAATCTTCCTTTTCATTCAATTTTACACCATCACTCATCATGGTCATACAAAACGGACAAGCCACGGCAATAGCATCCGGCGAAGAGGCTAAGGCTTCTTCGGCTCTTTCCATGTTGATGTCCTTTTTTCCATTCTCAGGTTCTTTAAACATTTGCGCTCCACCAGCACCACAACACAATCCGTTAGCTCTGCTTCGCTTCATTTCGGTCATTAAACTATCTAATCGCATGATGACTTGTCGAGGTGCCTCATATACATTATTCGCTCTTCCCAAATAACAAGGATCATGAAAAGTGATTTTCTTTCCTTTGTAAGCACCGCCTTGGACAGTAATTTTTCCAGCGTCCATCAACTCTTGCAAAAGTTGACTATGATGAACGACTTCATAGTTTCCACCTAGTTCTGGGTATTCATTTTTGAGTGTATTAAAGCAATGCGGACAACCAGTTACTATTTTCGTTACTTCGTAACCGTTAAGCACCATAATATTATTCATGGCCGACATTTGAAATAAAAATTCATTTCCAGCACGTTTGGCAGGATCGCCGGTGCAACTTTCTTCAGTTCCTAACACGGCGAATTTTAATCCGGCGTGATGTAAAATTTTAGCTAATGCTTTGGTTACTTTTTTAGCGCGATCATCAAAACTTCCTGCACATCCTACCCAGAAAAGAATCTCGGGTTTCTCTCCTCTGGACATCATATCGGCCATTGTATTCACTTTGAAATCTTCCATAATCATCCGATTGTTTTCTTGTCCATTAATTTTCGGTCCAGTTCATACGATCTGCAGGAGAGAACTGCCACGGTGCGCCATTATTTTCCATCTTAGTAAACATCCCGTTCAACTCTGCGGGAGCTGCACTTTCTTCCATCACCTTAAATCGACGAAGATCCATGATGATACTCAACGGATCAATTAATATTGGACAAGCTTCAACACAAGCGTTACAAGAAGTACAAGCCCAAATTTCTTCTTCCTTAATATAATCGTTGATAAGTGATTTTCCATCATCATAATCAGCACCTTTTTGATCCAAGTTTTTTCCAACTTCTTCCAATCGATCGCGAGTGTCCATCATGATTTTACGTGGTGACAACAATTTGCCTGTAATATTTGCAGGACAAACAGAAGTACATCTCCCACATTCAGTGCAAGAGTAAGCATCCATCAGTTGTTTCCAATTCAAATCTTTTACATCCTTAGCACCAAAACGTTGCGGCAAGGCATTCGGATCGGCAGGAGGAGGAACAGCTGCAGGATCCATCATCAATTTTACTTCATTGGTAACACTTTCCAGATTATCGAATTGTCCTTTCGGATTCAAATCGGCAAAATAAGTATTTGGAAAAGCCAAAAGAATATGCAAGTGTTTTGAATAGTATAGATAATTCAGGAATACTAAAATTCCGGTGATGTGCAGCCACCAGGCAATCATTTCAATGGCTTCCACCTGAGCGATATCTAATGAAGTAAACCAAGGGTTTATGTATTGTGAAATGATGTTTCCGGAATGCATTCCCTGAAAACTCAAATCGGTCGCGTTCATAATCAGGAACAATGACATCAAAACCATTTCGAAATACAAAATCGTATCGGCATCACGTTTAGGCGTACCTTTCAAATCGGAACTTGCAAAACGTTTCAGTCGGATAATATTTCTTCTAATCCAAAAAACAATTACTGCCACTAAAACCAAAATTGCCAGTATTTCAAAAGAACCTATCAGGAAACCATAAAATCCGCCAAGACCTGAAAATACTCGATGTGTTCCAAAAAGTCCATCAATAATAATCTCAAGAACTTCTAAATTGATGATGATAAAACCTGCGTATACAATAATATGAAGAAATCCTGCAACAGGTCTTTTTACCATTTTGGATTGTCCTAAAGCAATCATCGCCATATTTGCCCAGCGTGCTGATGGATTGTCATAACGGTTAACATCACGGCCCAAATTGATATTGCGTTTTAGCTTTATTACGTTTTTAGTAAAAAAACCAATTCCCAAAATAAGTATGATTGCAAAAAGTATGTTGTCGATATACATCATGTCTTCGTCTTACTTTTTAATGGTATCGTTTACCGGTGCCTTATAAGGTTTGTTTTTCTTCCCAAAAAGAGACACGTTCACATAACGCGTTGGATTTAAACGTAAATCCTGCAGCAACAGTTCTAACTCTTTTGATGATTTAGCTAAATTGGTATACATCGTTTCGTCTTTGGCAAGTTTGCCCAAGGTTCCTTTTCCCGATTGTACATCTGCCATAATCTTATCAACGCTGGCTAATGTTTTCTCTAAGCTTTTGACTGTTTTGCCAATGTTTGCCTTAGAGATTGAATCGGATATTTTGGCAAAATTCGCTGAAGCCTTATCAACATTTGCCATAGTTGACTTGATTTTTCCTCTATTTTCAGTCAGCATTTCGTTTACTGATTTAGAAGCTACCTTGAATTCGGCCAGCGTTTCATTAAGATTGGCAATGCTACTTTTCAGATTGGCTTTTGTTTTTGCATCCAAAACAGTATTTACGTTTTTCAAAAGTGCATCGGCAGAAACCACCATTTTTTCTACTTTTTCCTGAAGCGGTGTTAATCGCTCCGCAACTAATGAAGTTAGACCAGGTTTGACATCACCCATCAAAGTCATCCCTGATACTGCAGGATTTGGGTCTTTATGATTGGGAGTAATCATTATTTGCTTGCCGCCAATCAATCCTGGCTCATAAATAGAAGCTACGCTTGTTTTTGAAAATGGAAAATCATTTTTGATTTGGAGCTCTACTCGGATCTTCCCTGAATTATTAGGCAGGAACTCTACCTTGCTGACTTTTCCAACGGTAAGCCCGTTGATGGTAACTGGTGCTGAATTTACCAAGCCTTCAACATTGTCGTATTGAACGTAGAATATTTTATAATCAGTAAGTAAATCTCTTCCTTTTAAAAAGCTATAACCCCAAATAAATAATAAAATAGAGGCAATTACAAGAATTGCTGTCTTAATTTCTCTCGTGATTTTCAATGTGAATCTTTTTTTATTTCATACAGTTCGACCTTTCGGTCTCGTGTCGCTAAGTTAAAATAAATAATTAAAACTCCTTATTATTATTGCTTTAATGCTTCCTGAACCGATACTTTCTTAC
>JANOAX010000072.1:0-5452 GCA_031411335.1 Bacteroidota bacterium | reverse complement strand
ATGCTCCAATAAATCTTACGGAAAGTAATATCACCAATACATCCGCAACGCTTAATTGGAATTCCACTGGGTCTGCCTCTTATCATATCCGATATAAATTAAGCACTACTTCAACTTGGATTTATAAATCCAGCACTACCAATTCCAAAGCAATTACCGGATTAATTCCAGCTAGTAGTTATACTTGGCAAGTAAGAAGTATTTGTTCTTCACCAAATAATATTACGACGAAAAGTGCGTGGTCAACAGTAAGAACATTTACAACATTAGTACAATCCAACTGCCCAGCTCCGCAAGGCTTAACAGCAGGAAATATTACTTCGTCGGTCGCATTTGTTTCATGGAGTCCAGTTTCATCAGCTGCTAACTATCAACTAAGCTATAGAATTATCACTCCGGGAGCTCCCAATACATCATGGATCTACGTAAATACCTCAGCAACTTCAACGGTCTTGCAAACTTTAGTGGGGGGTACTGTTTACGAATGTCGTGTAAGGGCAAACTGTTTTTCCGCGGGCACTACAGGTTCTTTCGGACCTTGGTCAACATCCATTTTCTTCACAACTCCAGTTCTCATCGCTGTCCAACCCAACCCATCAAGTGATCGCGTTTCATTTATTTTCTCTTCTGAAGAAAATGAAATGGCGCATTTGCAAATATTTGATTTTACAGGTAATGCAGTACGTGAGCTGAATTCCAATTTTCAACTAGGTGAAAACCAATTTCAGTTGGATGTATCTGACTTGAATAATGGTATTTATACGTACCAATTCGTACAAGGAAACCGTACATCTAGAGGGAAATTTATGGTGAAGCATTAGAAGTTAAAGAATCAAAAAACATCCTGCTGCAAGAAAAGTATTTTCGTATAGCAGGATGTTTTCATTTATAGGAAGGAAAGTTTCTCGCAAAGGCGCTAAGGCGCTAAGTGATCCCTAGATAATTTACTACCAAAGAATAAATTAAAAATAAAACAACAAAAATATTTTACTCAATTTAATATACTTTTTTTAATGATGGAAGCTGTTATTATTACCTGTCATAATCACTTTTCCTACCAACTTCTTTCCTAAGAATGGGGTATTTACAGAAAGTGATTTTAAGTCTGATTTCTCCAGTGTCCACTCCTTTTTTGGATGATACAAAGTGAAATTGGCTGCTTCTTTCTCTTGGATGGAAGGAATGTCCATCTTCAAAATTTCGCGAGGTGATTTAACCAGCAGTTGATACAATCGATCGTCTGTAAGTTTACCTTTTAATGAAGTATTGAGAACACCATAAAAACTTTCTAATCCAATCATCCCAAAAGCAGCATAGTCAAATTCTACGTCTTTCGATTCAAGATCTTCAGGACAATGATCGGAACAAACTACATCAATGGTTCCGTCGAGTACCGCTTTTTGTAAAGCTTTTAAATCGTCGGCACTGCGCAAGGGTGGTTTAACCTTGTAGAGACTATCAAAAGTTTCGAGTGTACCATCTTCTAAAGCTAAATGGTAAACATATACTTCAGCGGTAACTGGAAGTTTTTTCTTCTTGGCTTCACGAATAATTTCCACCGCTTCCTTGGTGCTGATTCCGCTCAAATGAATGGGATGTCCTGAGTAAGCTACTAAACTTAAATTACGTTGTACCGATATTTCTTCGGCAATGGAAGGCATCCCTTTAAATCCTAACACCGTGGTAGCAGGACTTTCATTGGCTTGTAGTTTATCCGTTAATCCAGGATCGTCGGTATAAGCGATGACACTGGCACCGATGTTCGCTGCATATTGAATAGCTCTAAGCATCACACCGCTGTTGTTGATGGAACGTTTGTCATCTGTGAAAGCGCGTGCTCCTGCCAGCTGCATATCGTACATGCCCGATAATTCTTTTCCTTCACGTTTATCTGTCAACACACCTGCAGGAATCACATCCACCAAATGATTGGCGGCTTGACGTTTTACAAAAGAAATATCGGCATTGGTTTGTAATGGCGGATGGGTAGATGGCATCAGGAGAACTCCTGTAAATCCACCAGCAGCAGCAGCATCTTGTCCACTGCGAATGGTTTCCTTCTGCTCATCACCGGGCTCTTTAAAAGAAACACGCATATCGAACCAACCTGGAGATAACACACAATCGGTTCCATCTACAACATGATCTCCTTTTCCCTCTTTCAACGATTTGCCAATGGAATGATATTTTCCATCTTGAATGTATACATCTAACACTTTTCCATGATGTGCCGAAGCAGGATCATTTACTTGTACGTTTTTGATGAGTATGTTCATGCTGTTTTCCAGAATCGAATGAGTAGTATTTCCAATAGCAAGCAAACTAAGGCAGAGAAGATGGCGTATTTCCAAAGTGAAATTCCATTATTCAAATCCAATAAAGTTTTCTTAAGGTCGGGTGTAGATGCGTTAAAGTACGACCAATTCTCCAACTTCAACGTTTCAATTTTTTCATGAATCATCGCTTCATCGTAAAAAATCATTTCTGATTCTTTGCGATCGTAATTAAATGCGAGTGCAGTTACCAATTGATTTCCTTTCATCAAATCATATTGCCCAGCCACTTGAACTTGATTTCCCATGTCGATCATCAACCCAGAAGCAATTGCTCGTGCAGATGGAATAATATCGGTATTCGTTTCTTTGTTTATGAGATGAAATGCTTCATCACCCGTAGGAGCTGCTGCATTCAGTAGAATTGCATCATTGCTTCCGATGGTATTTGAAAAGGAAAGAGGCTTTGATGTAAGTATAGCCATGCGATAAAGAACAGGAACGAAAATAGCATGGCGAGCAAGATTACTAAACCCAGTTTGCATCGGAACCGAAAACACATACAGTTGACCTTTACCGATGGGATACAAAGAAAGAAAGGAACCACCTCCTTGCAACTTCATCAAGACTTGCCTTACACTTTTACTATTCACTAATTGATCAAAATGTTTGGCAACCGCAGGGAAATCGATTCGACCTTCTTTTGGTTTATTATCAAACACATCTTTAAACAAGGCATGTTGTAAATCTACTTCACTCACCTTATCGTTGTTTTCATTAATCCCCGTAAACGCATCTGCACTCACCGAATTCAAAAACAAATTAAAGCTGTTAAGGTCCGATAATGAGTCAGGAAAAAGGCAAATAGATCCACCTGCTTCCAAATACTTTTTCAATTCTTCACTCAATCCAGACGATATCTGACGAAGACCTTGAAGCACTATTAAATCCTGTTTTCTAAAATTAGCATAGTCGACACCGTTAGCATTCGACTTTACAAATTCAAAAAACGGATCCTTACTAAACAAGGCTTCTAAATAGGGGGATGCATTTTCACTGATGGACAATACGTGCAATTTTTCTTTCACTTCAAAAGAGAAATAATAATCGTCATCAAAATTAAGAGGATGATCTGCAATTTTAATTGCAGCTTTTTGCCATCCTGATTCGGAGGCTGTAAAACTGAAAGCAGTTTCCACTTTTTGACCTGCAGGAATAGTTAAGCTGGTCACGGCTTTTTGTGTTCCATTCAGCATCAATCTCACCGGAACATTTTCGGCATCCTTCGCACTACTATTTTGAATACTCAATGTAAACTCAAGTGCTTGTCCGAGCTGCACGATGGGTGAACTCAACCAACACGAATCCACATACAAATTAGCAGTAGGTTGCAAAGGCAACACCACCATCTTTACTTGCATTGAAGAATCAGAACGTACCAATTCAAAATTGGATGTTGATTTTTGAAAGTCAGAAATAAGGTAGGATGTTAACCCAGCCGCAGATCCTGCGGTAGCTACTTCTTTTTGACGAAGGAGCACTTCAGAAAGAAGTCGGGGTTGTGAAGAAAACTTCACTCGGTTCAACTCATCTAAAAAATCATCTTTAGAAATAAGTCGTTGACGATATGCATCGAAATCATTGGTGAGTAATTGGAATCGAGTTGTAGCCGGATAAGAGTTTGCAATTTCGGACGCTTTTTGCTTAGCCACTTCCAAAAGCGCACCTTGACTACTGATCGCATCCATACTAAATGAATTGTCGATATAAACACTTACAGGATTGGATAGATTTTGAGCGGCTTGAATTCCAACCGGAATGATGGGTTGGGCAAAGGCTAGGACTATAAAAGCGATGGCCAACAGTCGGGTTAAAAGAACGAGCAGGTGTTTAAGTTTACTTATTCTGGTCGTTTCTTCCTTTATTTCCTGAAGAAATCGGACATTAGTAAAAAGGACTTTTTTATACCTTCTAAAATTAAATAAATGAATAATGATGGGGATGATGAGCAAGGAGAGCCCATAAAGGTATATCGGGGATAGGAAATGAATCACGTTTTATTTAAGCTCAGCAAATTTAGTAAATCTGAAGGCATAACGGGAAAAAATCAAGAATCAATGTTTAAAATAAGTTCAAAATCCATCAAATGGAAAGATTTCATAAGATCTGAGGAATTGAATCCTGATCAATCAGATAGGTCTCCAAATCACCCATCTCCAACTTCCCGATTGCTATCTAGACTCCCATCTCCGATCTCCCATCTCCGATTCTCAGATCTCCCATCTCCTATTCTCCGACTCTCCGATTCTCCCATCTCCCATCTCCAAAAAAGCTCAATTATACTAGAAGTAGTATACTAGAAGTAGCCTAAATTTCAACTAAAAGTAGCCTAATTGCAAAATCGCTTGTTTTTAACCTAAAGCTAGGATTACATTTGTTGCTCAACAAAAACATTAATGACTTATGCCAAACCAACACGAAATTACATTAGAAGAAGGAATTGAGTTAACCACTCGTTTCAAAAATAACAATCCAAATGGAACAAAGAGAGCATTTCTAATTAGTAAAGCGGTGTTAACAGAATTAATGGCTCAAGATCGTGCTGACGGAATAAGAGTTTATTTGGGGGAAAAGGAAGATCAAGACTTAACCCTCGTAGTTATAGCAACGGATTCTGAAGGAAACGATATTCAAACGATAGTCATGGACAACTTCCTTCCCTGCCCTTCAGCATGTGATTTTGACAGTCCATTATAATTAGCAATTACCAATGAAACCACTGATGTTTTTGATTCAATTTATTACAGCCATCATTGTAATAAAAGGTTTTGCTAATTGGAAAATTATCAAACAAGCCAAACTTGAATTATTGATTTACTTACAATTAATAAGCTTTTCAGTTGAAATCATTTCAGTAATAACCATTGCTTATTTCCGAAACAGCTTAATTACTTATAATATTTTCATATTACTTCAGCCCATCTTGATGCTCCTTTTAATAGGCAGTTGGAACAGCCCTTCTTTTTTTTCGAAGATTCTTCGAAATCTGTCCGCTGCCTTTTTTATTTTTTGGGTTCTTGAAACTTTTATTTTAAATACTATTTGGTTAACACCGAGCAATTGGAGTATGTTAATTGGAGACTTGCTTGTGGTTTATGCATTTGCTGTTTACCTTGTCA
>JANOAX010000071.1:0-13701 GCA_031411335.1 Bacteroidota bacterium | reverse complement strand
ATTTGCAATTGCTCAAACAAAATTATCTTCTTCACTAGCCGGAATGTTGAATGCACTTACACCGCTCTTCACAATGCTCATTGGAGTATTATTTTTTAAATCGAAATTTAAAAACTTGCAAATTATTGGTGTGCTCATTGGATTTATAGGAGCGGCCGGATTAGTTTTTATTCGTTCAGGAGGAGGTATTAGCGGTGAAGCTGCTTTTGCAATTTTAATTGTTATTGCAACTTGTTGTTATGGACTTAGTGTAAACGTCATCAAAACATTTTTGGCGGATCAAGATGCTTTATTGATTTCTGCAATTTCATTATTAATTGTTGGAATTCCTTATGGAATATTTCTTTCCACTACCGACTTCGCTGTGCGATTGTTTGAAGTTCCAGAAGCGAAAATGGCTTTTTTAAGTTTAGCTACCTTATCAATTTTTGGAACTGCATTTTCAAATATACTTTATTTTAATCTTGTTAAAACAGCCGGACCTTTATTCGCGTCTGCCGTTACTTATTTAATGCCTATCATCGCTTTGTCGTGGGGCATTTCTGATGGAGAAATTTTAAATCCACTCCATATAGTAGCTTTAATAGCGATTTTGGCAGGTGTAGCCTTAATTAGTTGGAAAGGGGAGAACAGAATGACTAAACTGTGGCCTAGAAGAAGTTAGTGTCAGATTATATTAACTTCATCTAGAAATCAGTAGTTGGGATTCTATTTTAAGTTACATTCGGTATGTCTATTTAATAGTGTAATTGCTCTGATGAAATTAAGTCGTTTATTTATTGATGAACTTTATTCGAAATGAAAAGAAATACTTCTCCCCATATTTTAAACACTGCTGCAAATCTTTTAGGATTTTGTCTGTTTGTAATAACTTCCTTGCATATAAGCAACAAACAAGAAGCTACAATTATTGACGGTTCTACTTGTATTATCGCTTTCTTACTCACGGTGAGTTGCGTCCTTTCATTCGTTTCTATTCGCTCAGTTGTTGAAGCGCGTTCACAGCGGTTGGAAGAATGGGCTGACTATTTTTTTATTATTTCACTCATTGGAATTCTTCTCATTATCACATTAATTACATTAAATTTTATTCAATAAATCATGAAACAAGAAATCAAAAGTTTACTTACATCGGAGAGTGAACATTTATTAAAATTGAAGAAAATTGTACAACAATCGATTGTCGAAGAAAAGTTAATAGTTGAAAATTTGCTCAATGAGCCAGAGGAAAAATTAACGAGTGGACAAGGGCTCTCAGACAAAGTTGCACGGTTTGGTGGAAGTTGGAAATTCATCATCTTTTTTATGATCTTATTGTTCATTTGGATTGTTGTAAATACAGCAACTCCCGATTCAATCATTTTTGATCCGTATCCATTTATTTTGATGAATTTAATTCTATCGACTATTGCTGCATTGCAAGCTCCCATTATTATGATGAGCCAAAATCGAAAGGAGGAAAAAGACAGAAAGAGAAATGAAAATGATTATTTAATTAATCTCAAAGCAGAATTGGAATTAAGAAGTTTACATCAGAAGATGGATTTGCTTTTAGAGGAGCAAATCAAAGTATTGTTCGAAAGTCAGGCCCGACAAATGGACTTACTTGAGAAAATTAGCAAGCAAATAAAGCCGAGTGGCACTTGATAGGAGAAATGAGGCATTCAAGATCTATCGTTCATCCTTTTTCACTTCCATTTTATATCGTTTAAGATTATTTAGAATGATGTTATGTTTTCGCTATTTCTATTTAAAGATCAGCTGTTTATGATTTTCAAGGTTGTAGATGAATCGACTTTCCTAATTGGTTTCAATTTTGGCAGCGAGGCCTATCATTTTATAATTTTAAAGGTCGAAAGGATGAAAAAAGCCACTTCTCCAGCTATTTATTCGATTTAATTCCATTTAAAGTATTTGAAAATTAGGTGTTTGCGTATAAAATACTTTTCTTCACATCATATTGTTAATTCCGTTTCTATGTTCTATCTTTGCCCTCCCTTATTGGGGAATTAAGAATAAGAACATGTACGCAATTGTAAACATCGCCGGTCAACAGTTTAAGGTTCAGGAAAACACGCCTGTCTTTATTCACCGATTAGAGGCTAATGAAGGTGATTCAGTAAATTTTAACGAAGTATTACTCGTTGATGATAATGGATCTATTAAAGTTGGAGCACCTCTAATTGCTGGAGCTTCCGTTTCTGCTAAAGTACTTTCTCACTTGAAAGGTGACAAAGTTTTAATTTTTAAGAAGAAGCGTCGTAAAGGGTACCAAAAATTAAATGGTCACCGTCAGTATTTGACAAAAATTCAAATTGAAAAAATTACTGCTTAATTATTAAAGCATAAAAGTTTAAAACATGGCACACAAAAAAGGCGTCGGTAGTTCTAGGAACGGACGCGAATCACATAGCAAGAGACTTGGTATTAAAGTTTTCGGTGGTCAAAGAGTTATCGCAGGAAACATCATCGTTCGTCAACGCGGAACAAAGCATCATCCTGGTGCTAACGTAGGAATCGGAAAAGATCATACGTTGTTTGCTTTGATCGATGGTACGGTAATGTTCCGTAAGCGTATGGATGATAAATCCTTTGTTTACGTAAAACCATTCGAAGCTACGGCTACAGCATAATAATTGAATAATATCCCAAATAATGCCTTGCGAAAGTGAGGCATTTTTTTTGTGCCTGATTTTTAGAGTAGGAGATGGGAGATGGCTTGCCCTGAAGTCGTAGCGAAACGGAGTACTTCAGGGGAGAGTGGGCGAGGGCTTGCCCTGAAGTCGTAGCGAAGCGGAGTACTTCAGGGGAGATGGATGGACCCATCAGAAAAAAAATCAACTTGCAATTACAACTTCCAACTTGAAATAGTAATGGATCGTTTGTTGAATCCACTGATACCAAAAACTTTTTCTTGTTTGATATTGGTGCAATAATCAAATCGTGCAGGTTCCGAATTAGCTGCTAAAGCTGCGTTTACAACGGTCTTGTTGTTCGTCGTATTCTCATATATCAAATTGTAAAAGCGATCGTAATAAAGCACCGACTTATTCTCATCATTGATCAATAAAATTTTACTCTTGGGAGTTAAATTATCCGATAACCACACATCTTCCTTTTTCATGTTTGCATAGGTCGTGTGATTATTAATTTTTTTGATGTAGTTGTAGTGTGCTTGATAAATAAATCCGTTTTTATAATTCAAATAGAGATTATAAGAATAGGGGAAACGAGTAAAATAAAAATCTTGTAAGTAATCGTTATTGCTGTAGTACGTAGGGATGGAAGGCAATTCGAAAAGTTTATAGTAATGATTCAATTGCTTAAACCAATCTTCTGGTTTGGTATACGGAATGCTTTCTAATTTTTTATATTGAGTGCTGTATTTATAAATGGCCGTTTCATTATTATCCATAATGATCAAATCATCATACTCATCAAACTCCATCGATCGAACACATTTGTCATTCGGAAGTTTTACGCTGTCTACTTGCACACCCTCCGAAGTGAAGATGTATATATAAGGACGAGAACAAGCATTAAAAGCAATGCGCTCTTTTGAATCCACTGCAATTTTAAAACTATAACCTGATGCACCTTCTACTTTCTCTGTAGGAATCGTAAATAATTCGGTGCGTATTAATCGACCTTCTTGTGCCGATAATTGGATATGGAGGAGGACAAGGGCGAGGATGATGTAATTTTTCACGGGGTAAAGATAACATCAAAGAGGAAATTATAGCGTTAATTATGTCCTGTCGTTAAATAAAATTAGTCTTTTTTAACACTAAAGTCACTACGAGGTCACTAGAGATCACTAGAGAAATTTAATTTCTCCGCAGGAAAAGGTCGAGAAGCCTCGTGAAGAAAAAGGATTAACTATAAGATTGCTAAATTTTAGTTTAATTCTTTTGCATCTTTTCTCTTTGTTAAATATTCCCTTCGCCAGATTTTCTCGCATAGAAGTCTATGATTAAATCCAAATTTTATTTGATGAATATTAATTTCGATTCCCCCTCTCCATTGGAGAGGGGGTAAGGGGGAGAGGCTTGAACTTTAGGCTGGCATTAATTTATTCGCAAGCCAATATTGCTTTTCTCTTCGTTAAATATTCTCTTCGCTAGAATTTCTCATTAAGGGCGCAGAGCAACAAAGCTATTCGGTCACTTTTCTCTTCGATGAATATTCTATTCGCTAGAATTTCTCGCAGAGGACCTAAGTTATTGCAGAACAAAAAATAACTTGAAGCTTGCAGCTTGAAGCAAAAACGCCAAGACATTTCTGCCTTGGCGTTTTTGCTTCGTTATTTCGTTTCCGAAGCAATCAAATTATTCTCCGTTGCATTTATAGGATCCTGCTTAGGTGCATTTTCTATTCCATAGATACGATTTGTAAATCGTTTCCAGCGAATTTTTGCTCGCTCCGTTAGTAGATACATAGCAGGAACTAATATAAGCGTAAGGAAGGTCGCAAAGCTCAATCCGAAGATCATTGTCCAGGAGAGTGGACCCCAAAAGGCAACACTATCTCCACCAAAGAATAAATGTGGATTCCCCGTAGTTAATAGTTTTTCGAAATCGATGTTCAATCCAACAGCGAGAGGAATGAGTCCGAAGATGGCTGCACATGCCGTTAATAATACAGGCGTCATCCTTGTTTTCCCAGCTTCCACAATGGCATCCCAAGTATTGTATCCTTGTTCTTTTAATAGGTCGGTGAATTCTACAAGTAGAATACCATTTCTAACTACAATACCAGCAAGAGCAACAATTCCAATTCCCATCATGATGGTGGAAACTGTCATTCCCGTAATGGCATATCCTAAGAATACACCAATCATACTGAAAATAATTTCAGTTAAGATAATGATGGGTTTGCTTAAAGAATTAAATTGCATGACGAGAATTAAAAAGATAAGTCCAAGCGAAACTAGCATGGCAGTTCCTAAGAAACTCATGGTCTCGGCTTGTTCTTCTGATTGCCCTGTGAGCACAATTTCTACTCCATCTGGTGCTTGAAACTGCGCTGCCTTTTTCTGAATGCTGGTAACAACACCATTTGGATCGTACCCTGCCAATACATTTGAACTAATGGTGATCACACGTTTTTGATTGATGCGTTTGATGCCACCATAGGTACTCGAGTATTGAATTTCACAAAATGCAGAGAGCGGAACTTGTCGTACAATACCGCCCATGTTCATATCGCGGTAAGTAATTTTAGTATTCTTCAATGCATCCACATTCGTACGTTGATCATATTCATAACGCAATTGAATTGGATACTCATCGTTATCATCTCTGAATTTACTCACTTCACTTCCGAACACAGCATTTCGAATTTCCATTCCTATTTGAGCGGTACTGATCCCTTCACGATTGGCACGTTCACGATCAATATTGAAAACAATTTCAGGTTTGCTAATTTCAAAGTCGGATTTTAATTGCTCAACTCCCGCAACATCTTCTTTAATTAGGAAGCGACGTAAGTCTTCTGATGTTTTTACAATGTCTTCAAATTTATCTCCTCGTACTTCGATGTTGATGGGCTTTCCAACGGGCGGGCCACCTTGTTCTTGGTCTACAGTAATTTCTACTCCTGGAATTCCTTTTACGGATTCGCGAATGTCAGTCAAGTATTTTTTGGAAGAGATGCCATCGCGATCGCTGAATTTTTTAAAGGCCACCGTAATTTTTGCTTTATGTGGTTGCACACTTGGATCAAATTCATTGGCATCGTTCGTACCTACGGCAACGTTAGTAATTACTGAAGTTACGATCGGATTTTTAGGTCCTAGAGCTTTATACACTCTGCTTTCTACAATTTTTGCAATGGAATCGGTCTTGGCTTGATCAGTGCCGATGGGCGCCTTTACATAAGCATAAATAAAGTTGGGATCACTACTCGGAAAGAATACAAATTCATTTCGACCAAACATCATAGCAACAACAGAAACAATAAATAACACGACTGTCGCCAATACTAATGTTTTCGGACGACGTAATGACCATTCTAATTTTCTTCCATACCACTCCTTAAATCGGGGCCACGCTTTGTCTTGGAAATTCCAAATCACTTTTTGTAAATAGAAATGGTTTAAGAAATTAAATCCGATTACCACCAGCATAAAATTTCCCATCGCATGACTTCCTGATAAATGAAGTAATAAACTAATCGATGCTAGCATGATGGAACTTACTTTAAGTCCACGTGTCAAAGTTGGATTTTTTATTTGTTCGTCATCATGAGGCTTCATGTATTGAACCGCAAATACTGGATTAATAATATAGGCAACCAATAACGATGCTAGCAGTGTTACAATAAGTGTGATGGGAAGATAATACATAAATTCTCCAATCGTTCCCGTCCAGAATGCAAGAGGAATAAACGGCGCCAATGTGGTTAACGTACCACTTAATACGGGTAAGAAAACTTCACCTGCTGCTAACTTAGCAGCTTCTTTAATATTTCGTTTTCCATTATCATAAATACGATGTGTATTTTCAATAACTACAATCGCATCATCCACCACAATACCCAACGCTAACAAGAATGCAAAAAGTACAATCATGTTCATCGTAAATCCGATGGCTGGCATAAACATGAATGCTAAGAACATCGATAAAGGAACGCTCGCTGCCACGAAGAATGCATTGGTAGTTCCCATAAAGAACATCAAGATGAGCAATACTAAAATAAATCCGATGATGATGGTGTTAATCAAATCATGCAATGTAGTACGAGTCGAATCACTTTGATCACCCGTTAAGGTTACCGTTAAATTCGCAGGCAAATCTTTCTCTTGCATCTCCGTTACGATGGCTTTCATCTTATCCGTTGCTTCAATTAAATTATATCCTGTTCGTTTTACAACATTCAGCGTAATTACATTTTTCCCGTCTAAACGAGCAAAACTTTCTTGCTCTTTGTACGTGTCTTTTACTTCGGCAATATCTTTTAAATAAACAGCAGCACCCGATGCCCCGCTGATAATTATATTGCTAATCTGACTTACATCTTTAAATTCTCCTTTCACACCGATGGTGCGACGCATTCCATCGGTAGAAACTGTTCCGCCAGAAATCGACATGTTCTCATAAGCTACTGCACGTTCAATATCACCTAAGGCAATTTGTGCAGCTTGCATTTTGTACATGTCCACGTTAATTTGTATTTCACGATCGAGTGCACCCACCATTTCAACTCGACTTATTTCTTTCAGACTTTCAATTTTGTCTTTGATGTCATCGGCATATTTTTTCAATTTATTCAATTCCATATCACCTGATAGGTTGATAAAGAGAATGGGAATTTCACTGAAATTAATATCGGTTACTCCAGGTTCTTGTTTTAAATCATTGGGAAGGTCTGTACGAGCTTTGTCAACAGCGTCTTTCACCCGTTGCTTAGCATCCGACACTTTCACATCGGTGTTAAATTCAACCATGATGCTTGTAAAATCTTGCACCGAATTACTCGTGATTTTTTTTACGCCCGAAGCTGATTTCAATTGCTTTTCAATTGGCTTTGCAATTAAGTTCTCCATGTCACCAGGAGAAGTTCCGGGATGTACAACCGTCACAAAAATTTGTGGTAGACTGATGTCAGGAAAATTCTCTTTCGGTAAACCATTATAAGCCATAATTCCTGCCAACGTGATGATGATGGTAAGAATAAATATACTCGTTTTATTATCGATCGCCCAAGAGCTGGGTTTAAATTCTTTGAATACGTCCTTCATAGATTTTTTTTTTGAAAAAGAATGATGTGAATAAGGCTTATAAATTAATTTTTTGACCGTCCACTAAATCTTGGTAGCCGCTTGTGATCACTTTGTCACCCGCTCTTAGTCCTTCTAAAACTTCAAGTTTTCCAGCGTAATTCAATCCAGGTTTCACCATTTGTTTTTTGGCTACTCCATTTTCAGCAAGGAAAAGATAACTTCCTTCTGGTGTGTTTTGCACAATAGCTAATGGAAGTGTGAAAGCATTTGGAGAAGTATAATCAGCAATACGAACAATGGCTACTTGATTAGGATGAAGCGATGCGGTGTTGCTACTGATGTTTACTTCTACTCGGAAAGTACGGTTGATAGGATCAATTACTTTTCCTGCGTACGAGATACTCGCTTTCACACTTGACTTTAAATCGGGGAAATAAACTTCTACCAAATCTCCTTTTTGCACTTTGGAAATGTAGGCTTCTGCAACGTCGGCTTGAATTTTTAATTTTGAGAAATTCACCACACGCAATCCAGGAAGTCCGGGAGCGAAAGCTTGTCCTACCTTTAAATCCATCGCGTCTACAGTACCATGAATAGGAGATTTAATTCTTAACATTTCTAATTGTTGTCGAACCGTAGCCATTTTGCGATCAATCGACTCCAAACTATTCTTCGCTTGTAAAAACTGAATTTCTGTTCCAATCTTTTGATCCCACAATGCTTTTTGTTTTAGATAAAGTGTATTGGTAAAGTCGCGTGTACTCTCTAATTCAGCTAGCGTTTTCATATACACAGAATTTTCTAATTCGGCTAATACGGTACCTGGAGAAACTTTATCACCTACTTTTACGAAAATGCGAGAAAGTGTTCCAGGAGTTTCTGGACTCACCATTACGTTTTCATCACCTTCTACCTTAGCTTGTACTTCAATCAAATGACTAAAGGGAGCAGGTTCAACAGTAGTAATTGCTACATCACGTCCGACTACTTTTTTTTGATCGCCACTTTTGTTAATCTCTGCTTCTAGTGTTGCGATTTTTTCTTTGATTTCACTTTGCTGTTTTTTGAGATCTTCAAGTTCAGCTTTTTTATCAGGTGATCCACAAGATGTGAATGCGAATGCAATTCCTATTGGAAGTATATAAAGAAGATTTTTCATAACCTTTTATTTGATTTGTTTTTTTAGTAGTTTAAATTTCCGCTCGCCTTATCAAGATCAATGCGAGCGATGATGGTTTCATAAAGTGTATTTAAGTAATTAGCGTCAGCCTCGCGCAGTGAACTTTCTGCATCTACAACTTCTAAGCTAGATCCAATTCCATTGTCGTATTTCACTTTAGAAACACGTGCAATTTCAGTTGCTAATTCGCGATTCTTTTTTACGATGGCCAGACTAGCTGTATTGTTTAAGTAATTTGTTTTGGCAGATTCCATTTCTAATTCAAAACCGTTTTTCATTAATGTAATTGAATTTTCCACTTTCTTTAAATTTAATTTGGCTTGAGAAACGCGAGCGCTTTTTTGCATTCCATCCCAAAGCGGAACCGAAAGTTTTGCGCCAATAATGGAAGTAGGAAACCATTTAAGATCACTATCCAAAAAGTCAAACTCGTTACGTGAATTATTAAAACTAAAAGCGCCGAAAGCGACTAAACTGGGAACATAAGTCATTTTATATCGCTTAACATCTAATTCTTGCAAACGTTTTGTTACATCCATCACTTGATACTCTGGACGATTTGCCAAATTCACCGTCTCAGGAATAGTGACCTCTTGAACAGTTGCCGTCTCTAGCTTGTCGCTTAATACAAGGGGTTGAGAAGATGGATAACTCATCTGAAATTTAAGAAGTGCGTAGCTAATGGTTTGATATCTTTTCACTTTTTCTTTTTCAACCAAAAGATTATTGTATGTTAATTCCATTCGATCAACATCCAATTTTTCAACAAAGCCATTTTGATTGAGGACTTTAATTTCGCCTAACATTTTTTCAACGCGATTTAAATTCGCATCAATAATTTCCATGCGAGCGTTTGAAACAAGCGCACCGTAATAGGCTTTACTAACATTCACCGCGGCTTCGGTTTTCGTTTGTTTGGTTTGCTTTCTACTTAAATCTTGATAGGTTTTTGTGGCTTGCAATCCTACTAAATAGGAGCCATCAAATAATAATTGGGAAATGTTCACTCCAGCTGATGCGCTGAACTTTTGTCCAAATTGTACTGGAGCATAAGTGCCAGGTTCACCTCCAAAGAATTCTCCAGGTACAAAGCTTACCGGAATGTCGAGGAAATAGTTGAAATCAGCATACCCTTCAATTTGAGGAGTTCCTATTCCAACAATTTCATTCACTTTTTTTCGGGCAATATCTTCATCGAGTTGTGCATTTAGTACTGAAGTGTGGTTCTTCAATGCATAGTCAATGGCCTGTTGTAGGCTAAAGGTATTTTCCTGGGCTTGTAAATTTCCAGCAAGGAAAAATAGAAGCCATAAACTCAGGATTTTTTTCATAGGGTAATGGGTTGCAAATTATTTTTAATATGGTTGATAATATAAGGTTGATTAGACGATTTGATAGTAAGCACATTGTAACAAAATGAAATATTATTCATCTTCATGCAATTGTTTGTATTTGTTAAGTAGTTTATGTCCCTTTAATGTGCAAATGCCATGTAGGAAATGATCTAATAGTTGAATTTGTACTTCTTGTAAATTGTATTTGTTAGGAGGGAAATACTGTGGACTCATAGCCATTTCAATTTCTTCAATTCGTAAACGTGCTAAAATTTTTAAACTAAAATCTGATCTATACAATTCTTCTTTCCTTCCTTTTTCAAGGTTGTTTACCACTTGTTCTAAAATTACATCTTCCTTAAATTTAGTAAAGTACTTCCAAGCTTCAGGATGATAGCGTTGCATATCAAAAAATAAATTTGGATTCATTTGTGAAAAGAAAGCATTCATATAATTCATGATTAGAAAAATTTCATCAATGGCATTGTCGGATTTACTTTCAAATTCTTTGCACTGATGATCATGTGCTAAAATCATTCGACTTACTACAGCCTGCACCAACTTATTTTTATCTATATAATGTAGATAGATGGTTTTTTTTGACATGCCCAAATGACGAGCAATTTCGTCCATCGTCACGTTTTTTATCCCAAACCTCGAAAACAACTCTTCGGCACCCACTAATATTCTAATCTCTGTTTCCAATGTTTTTATTTTGATGGTGCAAAACTATGGAAACTTTAGATACGATAAAAGTTTCTAATGTTAAATAATTAAAACGATTATTGATCGTTTGAGTGTAAGTGATTGAAAATTGGTTGATTAATAATAATAAGACGAACTAAAATTGAAAACTAAATGAAAATAAATTGATGAAACGTCGAAAATTAACGAGCAGCCGACCTTTCTTCAGGCTGAATGGAACGTGGATTGGATTCAGGATTATCGGTAGGTGGAATAGGTGTTTCTTCTGGAGTTTCTACTGCGTTCACGATCTCATTGATGGGTTTGTTGACTTCGTCTTTGATAACATTGGTGTGTTTCTCAATTTCATACATGCCTTTGTTAATCTCCGACTGTACACCACTCATCGCATCTTTTACTTCTCTAATTCCTTTTCCAAGTCCGCGAGCTAAGCTGGGAATGTTCTTGGATCCAAAAAACATCAATACAAACAACAAGATGAGAATCAACTCGCCGCCGCCAAGACTTTCTAAAAAGAGTATAATTCCTATTTGCATGCGGCAAAAATACGGAATCCAATTTCATCATCTGTTTTTTTAGATGATTTTTCTTGATATTGGACATTATGAAGAAAGATTAATTCCATTTTCCTCATGTCAAGAGGTTGGCTACTTAACTAATTCATCAATTTTTTTTCCATTCACTGAATAGGGTAGTGGAATATTTAATAGAAAAGATAGAGTAGGTACAATGTCGGTGATATTTACTGCTTGATGCGTACTTCCATTCGGAATATTCCATCCAAACCAATGCAATGGTACGTGGGCATCGTAGGAGTATGGAGATCCATGATTGGTTCCTTGATTGCGATTGACTCCTGCAATAGGTTCGGTCCATCCTGGCAAATAAAGAAGATAAACATCGCCACCTCGACCGTGATAATGTCCGTTCTGTATTCTGCTTTTTAACATATCAGAATATACCTGCGATTCCATCTCACAAGAAGTTAAAGTTTCAGCTAAACCAGCAATGTTCTTTTTTAAATATTTTCCTAGTTCAAAACTCATATCACAAAGTGAAAGTTTGTCTTTTGTGATTAACTCCTCATCTAAATAAACTTGTTCTTTAATTCGGCAACGAAAGTATTCTGCTTTTCCATATTTCATTTTTAAAAAATAACGAGCCGTGTCTTGTATATTTCGAGTGCTGATAATTCCGGTGTTCATTTTCAAATCTTTAGATCGAATCGGATTACTCGGTGCACCATGATCAGCAGTGAGGAAAAAAATATATTTTTCTTTGCCAACACGGTTATCTAAGAACGTAAGTAAATCCGAGAGATCACGATCTAATCGAATGTAAGCATCTTCCATTTCCACCGATTCAATTCCAAATTGATGTCCTATATGATCCACTGCAGAAAAACTAATAGCAAGAAAATCCGTGATGCTATCATCACCTAATTTCTCTCCTAAAATGGCAGCTAATGCAACATCTTTTGTCATGGTATTTCCAAATGGAATATCGGTAATCATGTCATAGCGTGTTCCGCGAAGAGTTGGTAAATCATGTGGGAAGATGGGTTTTTCCTCTCCTAAAAAAGGTGCTTCGTATGGATTTTCATCGGGATCAGATTCCGTATATTGTCTAATTGGAAAAACAGTATTCCATGGTTTACTTAAATATTCGTCCGCCCAACTTCTATCATTAAATTCAATTAACCAAGTTGGTAAATCGCTGCGATACCAAGAGCTAGTAATAAATTTTCCGGTGAGTCCATCAAACCAATACGCTTGTCCATTTCGACCACCAGGCAAGATAGCACCTCTGTTTTTTAAGGAGACAGAAATCACTTTGGCTTTCATTTGAGTAGCCAATCGCAATTGATCGGTAATGGTAGTCGTTAGTAAACGCGAAGGTGAACAATTTCCTTCCGATGAAGTTGTTCCAACAGAAGTAACTTTTGAATCCGAAACACAATTCACTGTATCCATTGCAACTAAATCAAACCAGTCGTTACCTGTTATACCATGATAAGAAGGAGTAGTTCCAGTGTAAATACTAGCATGGCCTGGACCCGTATGTGTAGGAGCGTAATTATATTGAGTGTTTTTACAATTAAATCCTTCGTTAATCAAACGCTTGAATCCGCCACTTCCAAATTTATCCCAATAACGAGAAATAAAATCAGGACGCATCTGATCCACCACAACACCAACCACCAATTGAGGCCGATTCGAATTGCTTTGTGCAGATAGAAAGTGGGGTAGGGCAATGAAGAGGGTAATGATGAAATTTTTCATATAACAAATGTAATAATAATTTGAAAAAGGGTGTTGTGATTAAAAGTTGATAGATTAGTGATGTTGTTTGTTGCAATTATTTTTTTACTCCATTACCAATTTCCCTGTACTGATGACTTCTTTTTGACTTGAGATGGTATAAAAATAAAAACCCGTTGGAGTTTTGATTCGATGCAGGGTAAATGGCCATGAAAGAACTTGTTCTTCTTTTAGCAGTATTCCCCGACTATCAAACAATCGCAGGATATTATTTTTTAATATAGGTAAATTTATATCCGAAAAAGTAATTTGCGTTGTTTGTTGCATGGGATTTGGGTAGCAATAACTTTTTAAAAGTTGATTTTCTGCTTCAAATATTCCAGTGGTAACGAACCCCATTGAATCTGTTTTTACTACATACAAATTTTGAACACCAAAGGAATCAATTAATCCACAAAGCATATATCCTCCGTCGCTGGTTTGGATGACATCGTTGCT
>JANOAX010000070.1:0-15035 GCA_031411335.1 Bacteroidota bacterium | reverse complement strand
GGAGCAATTTCAAACTCTTGTCCGAGGTACATATTCGTCTTGATCCAAATCTTTAGAAGTTGGTCGGCCAATAGAATAATAAAAATGAGTAACAGGGGTCTTTTCAAGCTTCTTTTCTCTATGAAATAATCGAAGCTTGCGGCCAATAGCTACAAGCTCCGATGTTTATTTTTTAATAGTTCATTTGATCTCGATTCATTCAATCTCTAACAGTAAGGTCTATCCGAACTTAATGTCAAGCGTAAAACTAGTCGCGATATTGTTTTAACTTAGCTTCCATACTTTGTGTAGTATGAGGAACTGCACGTAAGCGTTCCTTAGCAATTAATTTTCCTGTGATACGACAGATTCCGTACGTTTTATTTTCAACGCGAATCAATGCCATTTCCAATTGCTCAATAAATTTCTTTTGACGAGCGGCAAGATTCGCTGCTTCTTCTTTCGCTAAAGTTTCAGAACCATCTTCTAACATTTTGAAAGAAGCACCGGTATCATCGGTACCATTTTCATTTGTGTTCAGGATCTGAGCTTGTAGGTTGATTAACTCTTCGCGAGCATCTACTAATTTTTTCACGATGAGACCTTTGAATTCTTGAAGATCTGCATCATTATAACGTTGTGTTACGGTTGGTTTTACTTTTTCTATCATAGTCTCTTTCACAATCTTTACGGGAGGAGCCACAGCCACTTTTTGTGCTACGGGCTTAGGGGTTTCAATTTTCACTTCGGGAGTTTTCACTGTAGGAACTTTCGCTGCAGGAGTTTTCACTACAGGAGATTTCACAACAGCAACTGGTTTCACCGCTGCTTTTTTCTCTGGAACTTTAGATACTACTTTCTTTGCAGGAGCTTTTGCAACTACTTTTTTTACTGGTGCTACTTTCTTTGCAGCCGGTTTAGCTACTACTTTTTTTGCAGGAGCTACTTTTTTAGCTACCTTCTTTGCAGGTGCTGCTTTTTTTGTTGGTGCTGCCTTTTTCACTGCCTTTTTTGCAGGTGCTGCTTTCTTAACCACCTTTTTTGCTGGAGCTGCTTTTTTAACAACTTTTTTTGCCGGAGCTTTTTTTACAGGCTTCTTCACCGCAGCTTTTTTTGTTTTCGAAATTGGTTTTTTAGTGGCCATTTTAATTTTTGTTTACTGATGTTAATACTTGAAGCGCTTCATCCATCTCCAGAGAAATCACATCGGATCCCTCTAACTGCTCCACGAGCTCCAGTTGAATTGCTAAAATTTCGCTGCGAATATAGTCGAAATTGTTGTTTATTGAGCGCTGAACCTCTTCGGGTCCTTTAATTTTCACGTTTATTCGGTCGGTAATCTCGAATCCTTTGTCCTTACGTATGTTCTGAATTCGATTCACTAATTCACGAGCTAATCCTTTCTCTTTCAAAGCATCTGTAAGAGTTATATCTAAGGCAACCGTTAATTTTCCTTGATTTGCAACTTGCCATCCCGGAATATCTTCGCTTAGAATTTCAACGTCTTCCAGCAATAAATCGAAAACTACAGCTCCTAGATTTAATGGCAACATCCCATTTTTCTCCAGATAAGCGATTTGCTCTTGGTTGATGTCGGATATGCTCGTTGATAATTGTTTCATCAAGCCGCCCACCTTGGGTCCCAATGCTTTAAAGTTTGGTTTGATTTTCTTTACCAACACAGTTGTCGCATCTTCCAAAAATTCAATCTCCTCCACGTTTACTTCGGCGATGATCAAATCTTGAACAGATAAGACTTGTTTTTTGAACTTAGCATCCACCACAGGCAACAAAATTTTCTGCAAGGGCTGACGCACTTTGATATTTACTTTTTTACGCAAACTCAAAGCCATGGAGCTAATATCCTGAGCCAATTGCATACGTTCTTCAAGGTCTTTGTTGATCAATGATTCATTCACCATTGGGAACTGAGCCAAATGTACCGAGCTATTTTTATCTTTCTTGCTGATGGTATTCAAATCGGTGAAAAGATGATCGGCAAAGAATGGAGCAATGGGCGCCATCAAACGAGAAAGTGTATCCAAACAAGTGTATAAAGTTTGGTAAGCTACTTTTTTATCGTCTGTATATTCTCCTTTCCAGAATCTTCTTCTGCTCAATCGTACATACCAATTACTCAAATGCTCCGTCACGAATTCTTGAATAGCACGCGCAGCTTTAGTAGGTTCATAATCGGCATAACTGGCATCAACTTCCTTAATGAGTGAATTCAAGAGAGAAAGAATCCAACGATCCAATTCCGTTCTTTTCTCCATAGGGATTTCCTCTCCTTCAAAAGTGAATCCATCAATGTTTGCATAGAGTGCAAAGAAATTATAGGTATTGTAAAGTGTGCCGAAGAATTTCCGCTGCACTTCACCAATTCCATCTAAATTAAATTTTAAATTATCCCACGGTTGCGCATTGCTGATCATGTACCAGCGTGTTGCATCAGCTCCGTAGGTGTCAAGCGTGGTGAAAGGATCGGCAGCATTACCCAATCGCTTCGACATTTTATTTCCGTTTTTGTCGAGTACTAATCCGTTCGACACAACATTTTTAAATGCCACTTGATCAAACAACATCACAGAGATCGCGTGCAATGTAAAAAACCATCCCCGTGTTTGATCCACTCCCTCCGCAATGAAATCGGCAGGATATAAATTTTCTAAACTCTTTGTTGTAAATGGATAATTCCATTGTGCATAAGGCATCGCACCTGAGTCGAACCAAACATCAATCAAATCCAATTCGCGTGTCATGGGTTTTCCCGTTGATGAAACTAAGATGGCGTGATCGACATAAGGACGATGCAAATCGAAATCATTTTTAGTGGGATCCAGATGTTCCATTTTAGTTGGATCCATTAATCCTGCAGCTGCTGATTTCTTCAACTCCTCATTCAATTCCGCTACGGAACCGATGCATTTTTCTTCACCGTCTTCACTTCTCCAGATGGGCAATGGAATACCCCAATAGCGAGAGCGACTTAAATTCCAATCCACTAAATTCTCGAGCCAATTTCCAAAACGACCTGTACCTGTACTTTCAGGTTTCCAGTTGATGGTTTTATTGAGTTCAATCATTCGATCCTTGTAAGCAGTGGTACGGATAAACCATGAATCCAATGGGTAATACAAGATGGGCTTATCAGTTCTCCAACAATGCGGATAACTATGTTCATACTTTTCTACTTTAAATGCAAGGTTATTTGTTTTGAGTTGAATGGCGATGCGTTCATCTACATTCAAATATTTATCTCGGCCTTGAGTTACACGTAAGGCTTCTTTGTCTGTTTCGTTGATGTATTCTTCCTTCACGTACTCGTGTGCAAAGTCGGTTACTTCATTCACAAATCGACCTTGACGATCTACTAACGGCATAGGCTTACCGCTGTCATCATCCACCATGATGGGCGGAACGTCGTTTTGTTTGGCCACACGAAAGTCATCGGCACCAAAGGTGGGTGCGATATGTACAATTCCAGTTCCATCTTCCGTACTCACAAAATCACCAACAATCACGCGAAAGGCATTTCCTTCAGGCTGCACATAGGGCATCAACTGTTCGAAACGCATGTCTTGCAAGTCGGAACCTTTTATTTCTTTCTCTACACGGAATGGAATATTTTTACTTCCTTCCTGATATTCTTCAATCGTCAACTCAGCGTTCTTCGGATTAAAATGTTTTGCAAAAAGATCTTTAGCAACAACCACGCTAATAGGCTGAAATGTATATGCGTTAAATGTACGCACCAATAAATATGTAATATTTGCACCTACAGCTAATGCTGCATTAGAGGGTAATGTCCACGGTGTGGTGGTCCAAGCGAGAAAATAAACGGGCGCATCGGTCGAGGTAAAAAGCAGTTCCGACTTTGCATCACGAATGGCTTTGAATTGCGCTACGATGGTAGTATCCTTAACTAATTTATAAGTGCCCGGCTGATTTAATTCATGCGAACTTAAACCCGTTCCGGCTGCTGGAGAAAACGGTTGAATTGTATACCCTTTGTAGAGCATATTCTTCTTGTGCAATTCCTTCAACAAATACCAACACGTTTCGATATACTTATTTTCAAAGGTGATGTATGGGTGTTCAAGATCGACCCAATAACCCATCTTACGAGTAAGATCATCCCATACCGACTTATACTTCATCACCTCATGGCGACAAGCTTTATTATAATCTTCGATAGAAATTTTACTACCGATATCTTCCTTCGTAATGCCTAATGTTTTTTCAACGCTGATCTCGATAGGGAGTCCGTGTGTATCCCAACCGCCTTTGCGTTTCACTTGAAAACCTTTTTGCGTTTTATAGCGACAAAAAATATCTTTAATAGCACGTGCCATCACGTGATGAATTCCAGGTAATCCATTTGCTGAAGGTGGACCTTCATAAAAAACATAAGCGGGTGCGCCTTCACGTTCTTCGACAGAACGTTCAAAGACTTTATTCTCCTCCCAACGCTTCAGAACAGTCTCAGCGATGTTGGGGAGATTCAATGATTTATATTCGTTGTATTGCGACATAATAAGTTTGCGAAGATACGGATTAAATTGCTTTTTTTAGACCTTGAAAACGAGGGTATTCGCTCTTAAACGAAGACTTTAACATAGTGATTATTAATGGGTAGTAAAATTGGAGCTGACCTCGAGAGCCAAGACAGAGTGAGAAAGAGAGCGAGAGCGGAGTTGCTGCCCTCGAGTGCCTAAGGCAGTGAGAACAGTATGAGAACGAGTTTGAGAGAGGAGAGTTGGCTGAGGTTCTCGATGCCAACTCACATGCTGCCCTCGAGAGCCTCAGGCAGCGAGACAGAGGGAGAAAGAGTTTGAGAGAGGAGAGTTGGCTAAGGTTCTCGATGCCAACTTACATGCTGCCCTCTATGACAGAATGAGAATGAGTGTGAGAGTGGAGAATACTACAAATCAACTAAAACTTCAACTCAAATTCTTAATCACCTTAGGCGAGGTTATTAAGTTCAAAACAATACCTGCAACTACTAACAACATCCCCATAAATTCGGCGAATACATGAGTTTCGTTGAAGAACATCCATCCAAATAAAATGGCGTAGCCTACACCTAAATAATTTAAGATGGTCACCTTTGCCATGTTTTCTAGTTGCAAGGATCGAGTCAAGTTTTCTTGTCCGAGTTGTGTTAAGATTCCCAATAAAAGTATCCAGATCCAATCCATGCCAATCGGTTGCTTCCAATCGAAAACCGAAACAATTCCTCCTATGATGGCGCCTAATAATTGAAAATGCAAAACTACCACTAACGGATGTTCTTTTTCTCTCATGGTACGAACCATGTTATAAGCTAAAGCAGAAAAAACGGCAGAGAATATTCCGACACCAAGTAACTCCCAACTAATGCCGGTATCCACTCCTTTTATTACTAAGATTCCACAAAATGAAATGGCAAACCAAAGCCATTGTATTGGTCGAACATGCTCATTCAAGAGGAAGATTGCGAATATGGTTGTGAAGATGGGCGACAAATATTGCAAGGTCACCGCGGTTCCGAGAGGCATATGTTGTACTGTATAGAAAAAAGCATACAAGGCAATGGTTCCAAAGAGTCCACGCAACAAAAGCAAAGTTCTATTACTTCCTAACCGATCTATTTTTGCTCGATGCAATGCAATAAATCCAATACACGTAGCAACACCACATCTAAAAAAAACTAATTCGCTAGTGGGGAGATGTGCCAGATTCTTCACCATTACATTCATCAATGCAAACCAAAAAGTAGCCAACAACATGTGTTTGACACCAGGTGTAATAAGGCTATAAATTTTTTCTTTCAAGAGTGGTGAAATAATTCGTAAAGGTTACTAATTAAAAAGAAAATAGAAATAAAATAAAGAGATTACAATTCGTTAGAAAAATTTAAGCTCGGTTTCAACGACAAACGATTTAACTAACCATTGCAAACTACTTAGATTTTGATTTAGCATCCATAATCAATCGCACTGAAAAAGCATTCGCTCGTCGGTAATAGATATCCGTTATGACATTTGAGTTCGCGGTGAACAAACGTGCAAACGCGGTTTGATCTCCTTTCACTGTAGAGCTCCAATAAAATCCTTGTTCACCCTTTTTACCAAACAAATCATTCGAGCTATTTCCGCTGCGGTATCCGGGCAATGGTAAATTTAATCCCGAGGCTCCTCCTTCCATCAAAGCTATTCCTGCTTGATCATTGCCACCAAAACGATCAATCAACACTTGCCATTCCTCATCGGTGGGAATATGAAATCCTTTAGGACAAGAATTTTGTGCTGCACTAAAAAAATACAATCGGCCGTTTTGATGGTTATTGATAGAATCGCGCTCGTACCAGAAACTATTTGGAAGATTAATACTTGTATTATGCTTCATCCATATTTGATCGCCAATATGAATGGTATCCAGTGGAGAAGACTTCACATCACCCACTGCTGCAGGACCACAATAGATAAAACCTGCAGAACATAATAATACAAAGAGAGTCGCTTTTAATTTATAATTCATCCGTTTTAGAATTTATAATTCGAGAAAGAAAACATAAAAATACAGAGAATTTTCATTCTTGTAATGCGATTGTACATTTTCTTCATGCAAGGCACACTCAATATTCAACAAAAGGCGAACTTTAATTCAAGTCATTAAAAAATAGTTGAAATTATCCTACACCACAAAAAATTAGATTATGTTTGACCATGCAATTCAAGGTGGTAGCACTTCTACTCTTGTTCGTTGTCACTGACAGCTTTGGACAACCTGTTTTTGATGTGATGAGTTTACAATATCAACATATTCCTTCCAGTACATTTTTAAGCAATCAAGTTGACGGCAAAAGTGATATCAATTATTTTCAATCTCAACTTAATATACCTTGGAAATGGAATCGAAAAAATACAGCGGTATTTAATCCACAGTATGAAACAAGGAATATAACTTACAAACCAAGTGTAGATCCTTCTTCCTCCACAACGCTTCACCTACAAGCATTTTCATTGATGCTTTCCAATCAGTATGTACTCAATGACACCAACCAACAATTGCTATTTGCTGCTGGCATTCGACATTATGCAACGACTGAATTAAAAGCGAGTGAAAATACCATTACACCTGCTTTTGCTGCTATGTATGCAAAACGCGAAAGCTCATCGTTTGCATGGAAACTTGGAGGCTATTACAGCAAAGAAATGTTTGGAAATTTTTGGTTGCCCTTACTTGGATTTGATTGGAAAGTAAGCGATCGATTTTGGTGTTGGGGGGTCTTGCCACGCTATGCTGTTTTTGATTATACCATCACTCCAAGTTGGCATAGTTGCATCATGTATAAGGGTGTAACAGACACCTATCGATTGCCGAATGAAGATTGGTTTCTCATTGGAGAGGGTCAACTCCGATGGGCGAATGATTTTTACCTTCCCAAAACACCATTGATGTTTACCTTAGATATTGGACATTCTGTTACACGACAATTTCAATTTTACGATGCAAGTCGTTTCGAGAAGCAAAAAATTACACCCACCAATGGTCTCATTTTAAAGGTAGGACTTACTTATCGTGTTGCTACAGATAAAAGATTTAGAACATAAAAAAAATTTAAATCTTTTTTAGAAAGTTTAAAATTAAACCAAGAAGTAAGTAGTGATCAATTGCAGATTTTTGGAGTTAATTCAGTAGATCTATACTTTAATTTAGTTGGTCAATTATGAAATTTCAAAAATCTCTCGCAAAAATTTCTACGGTTAATTTCAAATTTTTACGCCATCATTTTTTTACTCTCTCTCCTTTGGACCTTTGCGACTTTGCGCCTCGAGCAATTTTATGAACTTTAATTTAGCAATACTATTTATCAAATCGAAAAAAATAAGTGTTATTTGCGAATTCTTCATTCTTAAGTGACTCGAAGTTTTCACTTTGCCAAATTTTCTCGCAGAGGCGCAGAGGCGCTAAGGCTGCGCTATGATAATATTTCTCGCAGAGGCGCAGAGGCGCTAAGGCTGCGCTATGATAATATTTCTCGCAGAGGCGCAGAGGCGCTAAGGCTGCGCTATGATAATATTTCTCGCAGAGGTGCAGAGGCGCTAAGGCTGCGCTATGATAATATTTCTCGCAGAGGCGCTAAGGCTGCGCTATGTTAAGTTCGCTAAGACTAAAATATGCTTAAGTTTCAATCGAAGGCCGAAGAATACAACAAAGTTTTATTCACAAAATTTTCTCGCAATGCTTCATTTGATAGTATCATATGATACTATCAAAATTACGAAAAAGAAGTAAATAGGACTACTAATTTTAAATGAATTTGGAATCTAAAAGAAATCGAATTATAAAATCTACGTAGTTTGTAATTCTTTCCTTGTAGAAAATTTCAAATCCTTAATATTTAACTGAAGAGAAGTTCTTCCGTTGTAAGTATTTTCTTCTACGTGACAAACGATATCAAAACTTTGTTTTTGCTCTACTTGCGGATGATGATGTCCTAATTGAAAAGCAATTCCATCAAACATTCCCGACTGAATTTCTCTTTGCTCTAAACTCAATTTAAGATGATTGTTGCCCACAACTTTTCCTCGACCGTTATCACGTACACCACTCACCTTAAAAATGGGCGACATATTTCCTGGTCCAAAAGGTGCAAACTGATTTAAGATGCGATAAAACTGCGGTGTGATGTCTTGCAAATTTAGTTCTGCATCAATTTCAATTTCACGAACCAGCATGCGATCTTCAATCGTATTCTGCACTACTTCTTCAAAACGTTGAATAAATGCAGGAACATTTTCTTCCTTCATCGTTAAACCAGCAGCGTACATATGTCCGCCGAATTGATCCAATAAATCAGCACAACTCTCAATGGCATTGTACACATCAAAATCTTTTACTGATCGAGCTGAACCGCTCACATGACCATTACTTTTCGTCAAAACAATGGTAGGACGGTAATACTTATCCGTTAGTCGGGAAGCTACAATTCCAATGACCCCTTTATGCCACTCGGGATTATATACAACGGTTGATTTTCGAGAATGAAAATCCTTATCATCTATAATTTGTTGCAATGCTTGATCGGTAATCAATGCATCCAATCCTTTACGAGTTGTATTTTGTTCATCGATTCCATCTCCTAAAAAGCTAGCGAGATCTTCTTGCTTTTGAATCATTAATTCCACGGCTTTTGCTCCGTGTTCAATTCTTCCTGCTGCGTTGATACGTGGCGCAATTCCAAAAACGATATCATTAATCACCAATTCCTTTTTCATTCCACTCAACTCAAGAATCGCTTTGATTCCTGGTCGAGGATCTCTATTCAATTGTTGCAAACCAAAAAATGCTAACACGCGATTTTCTCCTGTGATCGGAACAATATCAGCGGCTATACTTATCGCAACTAAATCGAGGTATTGCTCTAACTGTGCAAACGGCATTTCATTTAACTGAGCAAATGCTTGAATCAATTTAAATCCAACACCGCAACCAGATAATTCTTTATACGGATAATTACAATCAACACGCTTCGGATCTAATACAGCTACTGCTTTTGGCAATTCACTTCCTGGACGATGGTGATCACAAATGATAAAATCGACACCCTTTTCATTGGCATAATCGATTTTATCTACACTTTTAATTCCGCAATCGAGAGCGATAATTAATGAATATCCATTTTCCTTTGCCCAATCGATTCCTTGTGTAGAAATTCCATACCCTTCCTTGTAACGATCAGGAATATAGTAGTGAATATTTCCAGAGAGCGATTTCAAAAACGTATAAACTAAAGAAACGGCTGTTGTGCCGTCTACATCATAATCACCATAAACAAGAATATGTTCTTTCTTCGCCAGCGCCTCACCTATTCTTTCAATCGCTACGTCCATATCTTTCATCAAAAATGGATCATGCAAATCCTCTAGTGAAGGTCGAAAAAATCTTTTTGCTTCGTCGTACGTTGAAATGCCACGTTGAAGCAACAAATTAATTAAAATTGGATTAATTCGTAAATCAGCCGCCAGTCGACTTGCAATTTCCGGATCACCCTGAGATTTTATTACCCATCTCTTTTCCATATTCCATTGGCTGTTAAAAAACTTAAGCAAATATACAGGCAACTCAAGATGCCCATTTAAGCAATTTACGTAAGTTATTGACATTAAAGAAACAAAAATTGGCTAAAAGCTAGCAGTCTTCCCTATTGAATTGTAAAAGTCTGATTTTAAAGAAATTAAGATTGCGAATTTTCTGGATTCGCTTCTTCTTTTAGGATTTGACGCAAATCAGGTCTCAATCTTGAGCGATAAACCGACAACGTATCGGCCTTTTTTCGGCCTTTTCGGAGTTTACGTTGTTCCTCAATGGGTAAATTAAAAATCTGTTGACAATCTTGGGTACAACATCCTTGCATCTTTTCAGAACAATCATCACACTGAATAAAGAGTAAATGACAATCGTCGTTTTTACAATTCACATGATTATCGCTTTTCGTTCCACATTGATGACAATCACTGATCACATCATCCGTAATACGTTCTCCTAAACGTTCATCAAACACAAAATTTTTACCTACAAATTTCGTTGGTAAATCTTGTTCTTTTATTTCTCTTGCATACTGAATAATTCCACCATGCAATTGATTCACATCTTCAAAACCATGATGCTTAAACCACGCACTTGCTTTTTCACAACGGATACCACCGGTGCAATACAATAAAATCTTTTTATCTTTTTGATCAGCGACCATCTCCACCGATTTTTCCAATTCCTCTCTGAAAGTATCCACTTCAGGACGCAAAGCTCCTATAAAATGTCCTACTTCACTCTCATAATGATTGCGCATATCGATCACAATCGTATCGGGCAATTCCAATGCTTCATTAAATTCTTTTGCATTGAGATGCTTTCCTACATTGGTCACATCAAAAGTATCATCTGCTAATCCATCAGCAACAATCTTTTTTCGAATGCGCACAATCAATTTAATAAAAGATTTTCCATCATCCTCCACTGCAATTTTTAATGGCATTGCTTTTAAATGCACATCGTTCTCCAATAAATTTTTGAATGTTTCAAAATTATCTTCGGGAACATTAATCTGTGCATTGATGCCTTCACGTGCAACATACACTCTACCTAAAATTCCTAACGTATCAAGGCGTAAATACAAATCGTCGCGATACGCTTCAACATCATCAATGATCACATAACGATAAAAGGAAAGCGTGATGCGCTTAAACGTTTCCGCTTCGAGCTTTTTACGCAGGGTCTCTTTATCGTACTTGTTGTGCAGAATCATGGAGCGCAAAGATACAAAGGATCCTAGGTACTAAGCAAGATGAAAGTGGATGAAACATTTTATTTGCAGATTTTGCTCTCTGATTTTAAAGTGGTTAAGGAGAGATGGGCGTATCTGATCTTTATCAGTCATCGCACCAAAAATACTTATAGGTACTTAGATGCTTCCTTTACACTCAACGGACTGAGTTTTTGCTTTTGGATGAATGCCTCCACCGCCTTAGGATTAAATTTACTGTATTGTCGCAAAGCCCAACCAATTGCTTTTCGAATAAAAAATTCCTTTTCGTTTGCATACTTCGTGCACAATTCAAACAACAATTTATGATCAGTGCTCGCTCCATATTTTAGTTGGAAGATGATGCAAGCACGATGCAACCAAAAATTATCGGTCTTTGTCCAACGTGTAATAGCTGCCGGAATTTTTTCTGGATACATTTTAAAAAACGCGCCAATCAAATTACCCGCCACCATATCGACGGTATCCCACCACGATTTTTCAGTGATCATTTTTTCCAAAAAAGGAAGATGCTCAGGTTGCAATTCTTTAATTTTTCGATCTGTAAATACCATTGCTGCGTATTGGAATTCTCTAAACTTTTGATTCCATAATTGATCCACTACCATCATCCATTCCTTCGTGTCTAACTCTTTTAACTCTGAAAAAAATGGTTTTAGAATTTCGTTGCGCACTGGACTTTTAATTCCCAAATAGTCAAAGCGATCTTTCATATAGGCCTTCATTCCGATGGCTAACTCATCATCCAAATGGATATTGAAAGTTTTTATTATTTTTGTAGTAAGCGGATGAAGTTTCATATGCTAAAATATCAATTTAACTTTAAAAATGATGAATTTCATTTAATTTCAACTCACACCAACCTCCAATTTAAAAAATATGGCTATTTTTAGTCTGCACTTTTAATTCTTATGAATATGGATTTAGCTCATCTACATTTACTCATCAATCATTTCCCAATTGTTGGAACCATTATTGGAACTTTCATTATGTTATTTGCTTTAGTAAAAAAGGAAAAAAACTTACAACGCGCCGTGCTTGTGCTTTGGGTGGTTCTTGCTGCACTATCGCCCTTAGTAATGAACACTGGTGAAGAAGCAGAACATAAAGTAGAAGAGATGGCTGGTATCAGTGATGATTCCATTCATGAACACGAAGAAGCTGCTGAGTATGCTTATTGGTTGATGATTGGGTTGGGAGTGATTTCACTCGCAGCATTAGCATTACACAAAATGGGAAGTGATATTTTACTGGCTACCAAAATCAGTTTTGTAATTTCATTATTTGCTGCCACGGCCATGGTGAGAACTGGATATTTAGGCGGATTGATTCGTCATATAGAAGTTCCAATTACATCTTCGACTATACAAGCTGATGCAGCCATTCAAGAATCATCGCAGGAAGAATCGCATTAATACAAAATTATAATTTTTAATGATGGATTAACCTTTCTTCTTATTACTCTTCCACCACATATAGCAAGCAACACCGCCCATCAAATAAGGCACCGACATTAAATACAAAATTCCAGTATTGAGTCCACGGCCCTTTTTCTCTCCCGACTCTAAATTAGTTTCTGCTACGCGTCGACACATTGAACACTGTGCGTTGATGGCATCGTGTACAAACATCAAGGCAACAACAAAAAGTAGAATTCTTAATTTTTTCATGGGTGATCAATAATAGAAGGACAAAGATACCAATTTGTGGAAATTTAACACTATTTAAAAATTATAATAAGGCGATATCATTAGATAAACCACTACCCCTGTAATAGTTACATACAGCCAAATAGGAAAGGTAAAGCGAACCAATTTGCGATGTTTTTGTACTTGGTTACTCAAACCGTACCAAAATGACAACAAAATCATAGGAAGAACGATGGCTGCCAAAATGATATGTGAAATCAAGATTCCTAAATACAATGGACGCATGGGATTATCCAATGGATATTTTGTTTCCTCACTCAACCAATGGTAGGTGACATAGCTTAACAAGAAAATAGTAGACAATACAAATGTCAAAATATTTATTTTTTTATGGCGCTGTACATTTTTTGCTAAAATTGCTTTTAAGGAAAGCAACAACAAAACGGCACAGGTGCCATTGATAATTGCATTCAGCAAAGGCAAATACTTAGCGAAAGAAGGCATAGGTTGAGGGCGCGGAAGTATTTTACTGTCCAGTATCAACACCAATAAAAAAACAACGCTAGACAGCGCTACAATGATTCGAAAAACGAACTTTTCCTTGCTTTGTAATTGTACTGACATGATTACTTCTCTTCTTTTTGTTCACTTGCATACGCCACTTTTAACGTAGCAATATCTTCAATTAATTTCTTCACTTCAAAAATATCAGTACCATCATAAAATCCGCGAATGCGTTTTTCTTTATCTACCAATACCATTTGTTCGGAATGCAAAAACCCTTCCTCCATGGCTGAATCTTCCATCGCCGTTAAGAAATAACTTTCCTTTGCAATGGAATAAATTTTTACTTTATCACCTGTAAGGAAGTACCATTTTCCGGGGATGGCATTATGCTTCGTAGCATACTTTTTCAATTGTGAAGGCGTATCATTTATGGGATCTACCGTAAACGATAAAATTTTTACATCTGCGTCGGTTTTAAAATTATGTTGAACGCGCATGAGTTGGTTCGACATTTTTGGGCAGATGGTTTTACAGGTAGAGAAGAAAAAATCGACTACATAAATACTTCCTTCTGTCACTTTCTCCGTTACGAGAACGCTATCTTGATCATAAAAAGAAAAACCACCAACGGTATGATAAAGTGTATCAATCACTTCCTTTCCGTTGATGGTTTTTTTGATGGGTTCTTTCGGACCTAATATTTCCAGTTGCTTATAATCATTTTTTCCAGTTCGCAATACCAAATAGGCGACTATTGGAACCACAAAAAACAAAAGGAGAACAATCTTTTTCTTCAAGATAATTTACTTGAAGAGTCCTCCCATCATACTAATATAATTTCCTTCGGTAATTAACATACCAATGAAAAAGACAATTAGAATGAATGGTAGAATGATGGTGTATCCAAAACTTTTTTCCTCATGCTTAAGATGCATAAAGAAAGCGATAATGAAATACGCTTTCACAATAGTAAGTACTATAAATATTGCCACTAAAACATCATGTGCAATAGGTGCAAACGCAATACCTACTTCGAAGATCGTAATCAAAAGTAGAATCCAGAATGTTTTCCAAATTACTTTCTTACTTTTCGGATCGTGATGTTCAACAACGAATTGGTTGTGTATGTCGCCCGTGTAATATCCGTGCGTTTCATTTTTGTGATCGGCCATAATGCTTATCTGACGCTAATAATTATACTAGATAGAAGAATGTAAAGACGAATACCCATACTAAATCTACAAAATGCCAGTAGAGACCGGTTTTTTCAATATGCTCATAATGTCCACGGCGTTTATAAACTCCTGCAATGACATTTAAGAAGATGATAATATTAATGATCACACCAGAGAATACGTGGAATCCATGGAAACCAGTAATGAAGAAGAAGAAATCGGCGAAGAGCGGATGTCCGTACTCATTACGAGTAAGGTTGGCTCCATGAATATGTTCTGCTTTGGATTTAATATCGGCGATAACGGCTTTGTCGCTCACTACTTGATGCAATGGAGAAACCAACGCATCCTGCGGTGGATTTAAATGGTGTAAATGGTAAGCATTCTCAGCTACTTTATATACATCTCCATTAG
>JANOAX010000069.1:0-13786 GCA_031411335.1 Bacteroidota bacterium | reverse complement strand
TAAAGGTAGATTGCATACGCGTTACGCACCCGTGCGCCACTCTCATTCAGATATTGCTACCCGAAATCCCGTTCGACTTGCATGTATTAGGCCTGCCGCTAGCGTTAATCCTGAGCCAGGATCAAACTCTCCATTGTAAATAATTGTTTTAATTCCAACATACGTCAGAATATTCTGTGCTCAGATTTCTACTCATCACGAGACTTAGCTCGTGAAGTGCTTGTTATTTCCTTCCAATCCTTCAAAGAACGTTGATTCAACAAATGACGCATTCGCCATTCTTATTACTTAGTTGATTCAATTAAATTTAGAACTATTTTTCCCTTTATTGGGGGTGCAAAAGTATTAACTCTTTTTCATCCCACCAAATCTTTTCTCAACTTTTTTTAGAACTTTTAAACCGAGGCTTGCAATAACCCGCAAACGGGAGGGCAAAATTACTACGACTTTTGTCTTTGTCAAATATTTCTGAGGTTATTTCTTACATCTACTCACATCTTATTGATTTTGTAGTACATAATGTTCAAATTACACCAACATTATTTGCAAATATACCCCTTTTACAAGTTTTTCATCCAACCAACACCCCTCCAAAACGTCGTTTTCTGCCTAAAAAAATCTTTTTAGTGATTAATTTTTTAAAAATAATCCTATGTGAAGAAGGAATTATATTTTAGTACCCACTTAAAAAATCTACTTTCTATGCCCAATATTCTTGAAGTTCGAAATGTTTCTAAAGCTTATGACAAGCATGTCGCTTTGGAAAACGTCTCCATTACGATTAATGAAGGGTCCGTTTTTGGACTCCTTGGCCCAAACGGCGCCGGAAAAACTTCCCTCATTCGCATCATTAATCAAATAACTGCCCCGGATTCTGGACAAATTATGTTTGATGGAAAGCCTTTGAGCCCCCAACATACCGCTCAAATTGGTTATTTGCCAGAAGAAAGAGGCCTTTATAAGAAGATGGAAGTCGGCGAACAGGTACTTTATTTAGCACAATTGAAAGGATTGAGTCGAGCAGATGCTATTATTAAACTGAAATACTGGTTCGAAAAGTTTGAAATTAAGGATTGGTGGAAGAAAAAGGTAGAAGAACTCTCTAAAGGAATGCAGCAAAAAGTACAGTTTATTGTCACCGTGGTGCACGAACCTAAGCTTCTTATATTAGATGAGCCCTTTACCGGATTTGATCCCATCAATGCTAATCTTATAAAAGATGAACTCATCGAATTGAGAAAGAAAGGCACAACGATCGCTCTTTCTACACATAGAATGGAATCGGTTGAAGAACTTTGTACGCATATTGCACTTATTAATAAGTCGAGAAAACTTTTAGAAGGTCCAGTAAAGGAGGTACGCAAACTCTATAAGAGTAATGTTTATGCTATAGAATATGAAGGTACTAATATTGGTTTGGCGAATAGCATGTGGGGCGACTTCGAACTCATCGAAAATGAGCCGTATGGAGATGGAATGAAAGCATTAATAAAAGTGAATGGAAATATCAATACCAATGAACTACTACAAGGCCTAATCAATAATGTAACCATTCACAGTTTTAAAGAAGTGGTTCCTACCATGAATGATATTTTCATACAAAGTGTTACTAACAACGAAATTCAAACAATCCATGAATAAAATACTTTTAATTCTACAAAGAGAATATATTACCCGAGTAAAGAAGAAGTCTTTTATCGTGATGACGCTTCTGGGTCCAATTCTAATGGCAGGTATTGCCATTGTTCCCATTCTGATTGCTAAATATTCAGATGACAAGATCAATAAAATCATGGTTATTGATCAGCGCCCAGAGATCTTTACAACGATTTTACCAAGTAGCGAGACGGTTTTATTTGTAAACTCAAAAATTTCTCTTGATAGCGCAAAGAGAGCATTTGATCCCGAAAAGTTTTACGGAATACTTTATTTACAGGATGATATGGTTAAAAATCCGGGAGGCGCCTTGCTTTTTACTGAAAAACAAGCGAATCTTTCGGTAACGAATTACATTGAGAATTCACTCGAAAAACAAATTGAACAAGACAAACTCAAGTCAGAAGGCATTGATCAAAAAACACTGTCTTCTATTGAAACCACGGTCAACTTAAAAACGCTCAGTTTAAAAGGCGAAGAGAATTCAGCCGAACTAGCCACCATTGTTGGATTCATTTGCGGCTTTCTTATTTATTTGTTTATCTTCCTTTATGGCGTACAAGTAATGCGAGGTGTTATTGAAGAAAAAACGAATAGAATTGTTGAAGTTATTATTTCTTCTGTAAAACCTTTCGAATTAATGATGGGTAAAATTATTGGAATTGCATTGGTAGGTCTCACTCAATTTTTGCTTTGGATTGTTCTCACCTTGACCATCACTACCATTGCTAGTAAAGTTATTATTGACCCAAAAACGGACGCCAAAGTAGTAGCCCAAACCATGAAATCAAATAACTTGGATCAACATGCATTGAAAGAATTAGGTGCTACGCCTAAAATAAAAGAAGATGCGATGAGCAAGTTGTTTAGTCAACTTTCGTCTATTAATTTTCCTTTAATTATCACATGCTTTTTCATCTATTTCTTAGGCGGATACTTATTATATAGTGCATTGTTTGCAGCAATTGGGGCCGCAGTAGACAATGAAACCGAAACGCAGCAATTTATGCTACCCGTAACAATACCACTCATACTCGCTTTTATTGTTGCCCAAAGCATTGTCCAAAATCCTGATAGTCAATTAGGATTCTGGTTTTCAATTATTCCATTGACATCACCTGTGGTCATGATGGTACGTATTGCTTTTGGTGTACCTCCTTGGGAACTTGCACTTTCCATTGGACTATTAATAGCAGGATTTATTGGTGCTACGTGGCTTGCTGGAAGAATATATAGAACCGGAATCTTGCTTTACGGAAAAAAAGTAAACTACAAAGAACTTGCTAAATGGTTATTTTATAAAGGTTAATGCTAAAAAAACGAATTGCTGTTATTGATTGTGGCACGAATACATTTAATCTTCTCATCGCTGATCGATTGGAAGGTGGAATCAAATATATTTTGCGAACGAAGAGAGTCGTTAAACTTGGATCTGAAGGAATAAAAGATAGAATTATCGGAGAAAAATCTCAGGAAAGAGCCATCGCAGCGCTGGTCGAGTATAAGCTAATCACCGATAAATACTCCGTTCAAGAAATTAAAATTATAGGTACAGCGGCGTTGAGGGACGCACACAACAGCCCTACTCTACTTAAGAAAATAAAAAAGGCAACTGGTTTTAACATTAAACTTATTGACGGAGATCAAGAGGCAGTTTATATTTATCAAGGTGTAAAAGCTAGTTTGTTATTAGATGATCAATGCCAATTGATTATGGATATTGGTGGTGGCAGTACTGAATTTATTCTTTGTACCAAGGACCAAATATTCTGGAAAAAAAGTTTTCGTTTAGGCGCTGCTCGCCTACTTGAAGTATTTCATCCGAGTGATCCTATCAAAAAAGAGGAGATAAAGAATATCGATTTGTTTCTGGATAAAGAATTAACCTCGCTTTTTAAGGCCTGTGAAAAGTACAAACCCGTCAAATTGATAGGTTCCAGCGGCTCTTTCGATACATTTGCTTCCATCATCTTAAAGAAAAAAGAAGAAACCCTAGGTCGAAAAACGAATTACAAATTCAATATTTCCGAGTACAAATCGGTTCATTCCCATCTCTTAAAATCCACCTATAAAGAAAGATTATCCATTCCAGGATTATTGAGAATGCGAGCGGATATGATTGTGCTTGCTACTCTATTACTTACTTTTGTGCTTCGATCCACGAAAATTAAAACGCTTTACTTAAGTAAATTCGCCTTAAAAGAAGGTGTATTATATGACTCAAAATGAGTCTTGAAAAAAAAAGAATTAAAATTATCAATCTAAATGGCTAAAATTCTTGTTATCGATGACGAAAAAAGCATCCGAAACTCATTAAAAGAAATATTAGAGTACGAAAAACATGAGGTTCAAGATGCATGTGATGGAATGGATGGACTAAAAAAGCTTGAAGCTGATAAGTTTGATGTTATTTTTTGTGACATAAAAATGCCAAAAATGGATGGTACAGAGTTTTTAGATAAGGCCATTGAAATGAATGTGGATACTCCTATTATCATGATTTCTGGTCACGGAACTATTGAGACGGCTGTTGAAGCCATAAAAAAAGGGGCTTATGATTTCATTCCAAAACCACTTGACCTCAATCGAATTCTTATTACGTTAAGAAATGCATTGGATCGAACTACTTTAGTGAAGGAGACGAAATCGCTGAAGAGAAAAATCAATAAGAATAATGAAATGATTGGGGAATCGGCGCCCATCAAAAAGATTAAAGAAATGATTGTTCGAGTGGCGCCTACCGATGCAAGAATTTTAGTGACGGGAGAAAATGGAACTGGTAAAGAACTAGTAGCACGATCTATTCATGAGCAGAGTAACCGAAATGATTCTCCGCTAGTTGAAGTGAATTGTGCAGCGATTCCTTCTGAACTGATCGAAAGTGAATTGTTTGGACATGAGAAAGGCGCTTTCACCTCTGCTGTAAAACAAAGAATTGGAAAGTTTGAACAAGCGCACAATGGTACTTTATTTTTAGATGAGATTGGCGACATGAGTTTATCGGCGCAAGCGAAAGTATTAAGAGCCTTGCAAGAGAATAAGATTACGCGTGTAGGTGGAGAAAAAGAAATCACTGTAAATGTTCGTGTGATTGCAGCCACGAATAAAGATTTAAAACAAGAAATTGAAAGAAATGCTTTTCGGGAAGATTTATATCATCGCTTAAGCGTCATTCTCATTCATGTTCCATCTTTAAATGAAAGGCAAGATGATATTCCATTAATTGCCAACTACTTTCTAGAGCAGATTTGTGATGACTATAAAATGCCGAGGAAAGAATTTACGAAAGATGCGTTGGAAGCTTTAAAACAAATAAACTGGACAGGAAACATTCGTGAATTGCGCAATGTGGTAGAGCGACTCATCATCCTTTGTGATAAGACCATCACGAAAGAAGATGTGATGAATTTTGCGGCTAAAGCGGAAGTTTAGAATCATCCAACGAGGCTACGCAACGCTAATTTTTCTTTCAATCCTAATAATTCTCTGGACATAAAGTGCTAGAGTTTTAACACTAGAGAAAAGGAAGTACACTAGAGTTATTCTATTAAGCAATAGTATGTTTTTTTCTTGATTAAAATAAACTTAGGATAAGGAGACAAATCATTCACAATTTAAAGTTCTAGCCTCTCCCCAACCCTCTCCAGGGGAGAGGGAGTTTAATGAATTAAGTTTTATCTTTAGTGCACTCTAGTGTACTTCCTTTTCTCTAGTGCCTGCCTGCCGGCAGGCAGGTTTAAAAAAGGCTGAAAAAGGAAAATTTCTCGCAAAGGCGCAGAGCCGCAAAGTTCTTCTCGCTAAATTTTCTCACTAAATTTTCTCGCAATCCCGATAGCTATCGGGACGCAGAGCCCTCCCTTGGGAGGCAGGCGCAAAGATTCTTGGACGCTTTTTAGTTCGCAAAGATTGAAGTATCAAAATCATTTCATCCCATCTTTCTTGCAACAATCAGGTAGACGGTCGTATGCTTTTTTATCAGCAGGAATTGAATCAGCATCGTAACCAATTTTAGAAATGGCTTTGCGAATTTTATCTGCATTTGTTTTTTCTTCAGAATAAACAACCGTAACTACTTTGGAATCGAGATTTAAGTTGACTGACTTCACTCCTTTTTCGAACACTAATTCTTTCTCTAGTTTTTTCTTGCAAGTTCCACACTCTGCACTCGTTTTTACTTTTAACGTATCGGTTTGTGCGAAGAGGAATGTTGAACAAAACAAGAAGAGAATGGACAATATAATTTTTATTTTATTCATGATTCTTAGTATTAATGTTAAGTCGGATGCCAGCATAGACACGTATACCCATCACTGGCCCCCAAATTTGTGTAGCATCAAAATCATCTCCGAAAGGATTATCATTTCCGAGGATAACATGATGCTGGGTATAATTCAATAAGTTTTCACCACCGAGATAAACTTCCCATATTTTAAAGATACGAGTTACTTGCCCCATCAACTGAAAATAGTCGGGTGATTTATTAATAGTTGGTTGCGTTTCGGGAGATGAATGAACATGTCCAGCAGCTTGTGGCAAAGGCTTGGTTCCCTCCCACTGCAAGGTCGCATCGAACCTCCACTTTTCAGCTCTATCGCTAAAGGCCACATTGAACATTGCTTTATGTTTTGACACTAATGGCTTGGCCACATCAGGGAGCGATAAATAGTCTGTTCGAACATCATTATACCTCCAAGCTGCTTTCATGAGTAAGCGCAGTAAAGGCTCATAGGTAAGTGTACCTTGAATACTGCTTGCAGAAGAATTTCCTTTCAAATTATAATAATACACAGCGGTGCTGCTGCTATACTGATCGGAAATCCATTGATTATTAAAAAGTGTATAATAAGCATCCATCATAAAACTTCCTTCTCTTTGCCACAACGTAAAAGTGGATGTCATGTTAACTCCACCATTCCATGCATCTTCAATTTTTGGTGTTTCTAATACTTCTAAGTTTTTAGAACTTACAAAGATTCCGAGATTGTCAGCATAAGTATTGGGAGCGCGAAAACCTCTTCCAGCAGATAATCTCACAATAAGTTCGTCGAGAAAATTATACTTTAAGTGCGCTCTCGGTGTGTACAACCATCCATATAAATTATGATAATCGACTCTTGAACCTAAGATAGCACCAAATTTTTCACAATCTTTCCCGTAGGTATATTCAAAATAGGCTCCAGGAACCGCTTCTAATCGTGTGAAGTCGCTATCATTTACCGTTTCATCGAAGTAATCATATTTAAAATCAATTCCTGTTTTGTAGGTATGACCATCGCCAAGGGTACTCACAAAAATGTTATTGTTATAGAATGAAGTCTGACGCCCATCATAGGTGTTTAAACCAAAATACGCTCTTTGATCGTGAACTGTTCCTGAAAGTTGAATTCCGATGGAGGTACCAGGCTTTTCTGGAAAAAGAAATCCAGTTTTAGAATAGGCTTCCATTCTTTTTGTTTCTACTCTGAAACCGTATGAATTAATAGTTCCCTTGTCTCTCTTCTCATTAAAGTTTACATTTCCACCTGTTCGATCTTCTATTAGAGCTTTTATTCCGAATTGTCCTTCCGCTTTATTTCCATATTGAAAATGAAAACGATTATACACATTGACTTGACGAAACAAAGGCATGTCGATGAAATCATCATTATTATGATCGTTCTTTTTTTCCAATCCACTCGCATGTACCATCAACATATAGTTCCAATCATGCTTGAGAGGCATTGTATAGATGGAATTGATTTCTGCTCTACCAAACGCATCTCCATACACATTCAAATGCAAGAGCGGTTGCTCTAAAAGTGGCTTTTTAAATTCTACGTTGATTTGTCCGGTGATGCCTTCATAGCCATTCGCTACGGATCCGGCGCCTTTCGAAATCTGAATGGATTCCATCCAAGATCCAGGAATGTACATCAACCCATAAGGAGTTGCTAATCCACGCAACGTTGGAATGGCTTCACCTAACATCTGCGTATAAATTCCAGACAACCCTAACAACTGAATTTCTTTTGCTCCTGTCACTGCATCTGTGTAATTCACATCAACGGAAGGATTCGTCTCGAAACTTTCGCTGAGATTACAGCATGCCGCTTTTAAAATTTCCTTCTCATTTAAGAGTTCTATATTTTGAGGATTGAGCGTAGAAATTTCTGTACTTTGTTTTCGAGCCACGATTTCAGCTTCGCGAAGTTCATTCGAAGCAAACAAAAGAATAGACAATGCATTATTTGCTTCAACTACTTCGATGGTATCTGAAATAAATCCAACATAATTAAAGAGGAGTTGGACTGGAAGTTGAGTAATTCCATCAATGGAAAACTTGCCATTGTCGTCGGCTAAAACTACGATGTCGGTATTCAGAATAAGGATGGTTGCAAGAGGCAATGATTGTCCTGTACTTCCATCCATCACCTTACCCGTGATGGAAATATTTTGGCCAAAACTTGATTGCAAGCTAAGGCAACTAATAAATATAAATAGTATTTTTTTCATGAGATTATTTTTAATTAGAAATAAAAAAGGACGAGGCCTTCATCTAAATAAAAATAATTTATATTCTAAACACAGAAAAAAGTATTCCCTTTTCAGCGGGAGGTGATTCCGCATCTGCGAAAATTAATTGGGAATGCTCTGCTTTAAGCACTTGATTGAATCCAACTACATCTATAGACAAATTTCCTAAAAACGCAATCGTAAGCTGGTCGGCAGGTACTTGCGTTTTAAAAATTCGGTAGAGTGGGAAATTGAAATAGGTATTTACTTCAAAGCAACAACTTTCCGTAGTATTTGTTGGTACTAAGATTTCGCTTGAGCAGTTGCTATCATCTACTTCCACCACTTCCTCCTCCATGCAGCAAGACATTTCAGTTGATTCGTCACAACCATCTTCCATCCTACACAAATGCGCGGAATACATCCATGCAGTAGATCCCAGAACTAATTGGAACATAAGGATGATGAGAAGGAAGGGTTGAACTCTTTTAAACATGCTTCGCGAAGTTAAGGCTCTTTTATCATTTTTTACTAAATTCCAGATGAATTAGGGCTCTAATTTTATATTTTTACGCATTACTTTAACAAAACGATACATTAATGAGTTTAATTGTTGCCTTACAAGCCCGCGAAATCCTTGATTCTAGGGGCAATCCTACGATTGAAGTAGAAGCATTTACACAAAACGGCTTTTCTGGACGAGCTGCTGTTCCATCAGGAGCCAGTACAGGAAAACATGAAGCTGCCGAATTAAGAGACGGTGACAAAAATCGTTACCTTGGAAAAGGTGTATTAAAGGCGGTTCAAAATGTAGATACCTCCATTTTTGAAGAAATTAAAGGGATGTCGGTTTTTGACCAACGCGCCATTGACGAGGCGATGATTAATTTAGACAATACCCCTAATAAATCGGCTCTAGGAGCCAATGCCATTTTAGGAGTTTCTCTTGCTGTAGCAAAATGTGCTGCTGCGGAATCGGGAATGTCTCTTTATCGATATGTTGGTGGAGTAAATGCTTGCACCTTGCCTTTGCCCATGATGAACATCTTAAATGGTGGAGCTCATGCTGATAATAAAATCGATTTTCAAGAATTCATGGTGATGCCTACTGGAGCTGATTCATTTGCAGAATCTCTGCGGATGGGTACCGAAGTTTTTCATGCATTAAAAGGAGTATTAAAAAGCAAAGGATTTAGTACCAATGTGGGTGATGAAGGTGGATTTGCTCCTAACCTACAGTCGAATGAAGAAGCGATTCAATTGGTATTATTAGCGATAGAAAAAGCGGGTTACTCCCCAGGAAAAGATATTTTTATTGCCATGGACGCTGCGAGTACTGAATTTTACGATGAGAAGAGTGGAATGTACATCTTTAAGAAATCGACAGGTGATAAATTGACTTCATCCGAGATGGTTAGTTTCTGGGCTGATTGGTGCAAGAAGTATCCCATCATTTCTATTGAAGATGGATTAGCCGAGGACGACTGGAAAGGATGGAAAGAAATGACCGACCAGATGGGAGATAAAATACAATTGGTAGGTGATGATCTATTTGTAACCAATTCAAATCGTCTACAACAAGGAATTGACACGCAGACAGCAAATTCCATCTTAGTAAAAGTGAATCAAATTGGAACTCTTTCTGAAACCATTGATGCCGTTTCATTAGCCAAAGAAAATAGCTATACCGCTGTGATGAGTCATCGTAGTGGAGAAACAGAAGATTCAACTATTGCTGATTTAGCCGTTGCTTTAAATACGGGGCAAATAAAGACGGGTTCAGCTTCCCGTTCGGACAGGATTGCTAAATACAATCAGTTATTACGTATTGAGTCGGATTTGGGCTCAAGTGCTGTCTTTAATGCAAGAAATTTCAAGTATATACGTTAATCAGTTTTAAAATCTTTTCAGATTATGAGCACTAACAAAAACGAAGAATTAGATCCCTCATCAGAAGACCATGAAAATGATGAATTTGAGGAAGAAGAGGAGTATGAAGACGATGACCATCCTGAAGAAGGTCATCTTGTAGAAGAACATCTGAGCGGAACTCATCATCGAAGAAAGAGAAAGGTTAAGATCAGGAAAAGAGTTCGAATCAAACGGAAGACTAGTCCAAAGAAAAAAGCCAAGAAAATGTTTGAAGTTGTAACCTGGGTGGTGATCATCTCTATTTTCATAATTGCCGCCATTTATTTGATTGTAAGTCTGGATTTAAACTCAAAGCACAGAGAAAAAAGGTCGGTAACTTATAAAATACCTGTTCCAACATCAATATCTGATATTAAACAATATAATAGCTAACAAAAACGCTTGTTGGTTGTTTACATCTTCATTAACTTCGCTCGCACAAAACAATCTTTGCATTAAAAGTAAAAATGGATCGTTTAAAAGAAAAATTCGCTGAAAAAGCACTCCCTTTAGCTGAGGAAATAAAAGCTCTCGTTAAAGAACATGGCCATATTGAGCTTGGTACTTTTACCATTGATCAAGTTTATGGTGGAATGAAGGGAATGATCGGTATGGTTACCGAGACCTCTAAACTTGACCCTGAGGAAGGGATTCGATTTAGAGGATATTCCATCCCTGAATTACGCGCCTTACTTCCTCGCGGATCGGGCGGAGAAAATTTACCGGAAGGAATTTTCTATTTATTGCTAACGGGTGATTTACCAACGGAAGAAGATGCTCGTGAAGTAAGCAATGCATGGGCTCGTCGCAGTCATGTTCCAAAACATGTATTTGATATGTTGGATATGTTGCCAAAAGCAACGCATCCGATGACGCAGTTTAGCTTAGCGATTTTGGCTATGCAAACCGAAAGCAATTTTGCTGCTGCTTACCGCAAAGGAATAAACAAGAAGCAATATTGGGATCCGATGTTTGAAGATGTAATGAATTGCATCGCACGTTTACCCCGAATTGCTGCATACATTTATAGAAGAACGTATAAAGACGGAGAGCATATTGAACCGGATCCAAAACTGGATTGGGGTGCTAACTTCGCGCATATGTTAGGTTTTGACGATGATGGCATGAAAGCGTTGATGCGTCTTTATTTAACGATTCATGTCGACCACGAAGGTGGAAACGTAAGTGCGCATGCAACTCACTTAGTGGGATCAGCATTGAGTGATGTTTATTATTCTCTTTCGGCAGGTATGAATGGTTTAGCAGGTCCCTTACATGGATTAGCAAATCAAGAAGTGGTTCGTTGGATTAAAGATCTTCGTGAATATTACAATGGCGCTATGCCCAATAAGGAGCAGATTGCTGAGTACGTAACCAAAACATTGGCAGAAGGTCGTGTAGTTCCAGGATATGGACATGCAGTTTTACGCAAAACAGATCCACGTTACATTGCGCAACAAGAATTTGCACAAAAGCATTTAGCCGATGATGAGTTATTCAAAATCGTACAAATGTTATACGAAGTAGTTCCAGAAATTTTAAAGGCTACAGGAAAAATTAAAAATCCATGGCCGAACGTAGATGCACACAGTGGTGTTTTATTAATTCACTACGGATTAACCGAACATGATTTCTACACAGTCCTCTTTGGCGTATCAAGATCCATTGGTGTATTGACCAGTTTACTTTGGGATCGTGCATTAGGAAGTCCGTTAGAGCGTCCAGGATCTGTAACAACAGATTGGATGAAGGAACAGATAGAGAAACATAAGGCGAAAGCCACAGCTTAAAAAAGCAATAAAAAAGGCGGATTTTATCCGCCTTTTTTATTGCTTTTTTTAAATTGGCAAGTTGGTGGATTGGCAAGTTGGTAAATTGCTGCGCCAAGAAGTCTGTACGAAGTACTGTACTTCTTGGGCGAATTGCTGCGCCAAGAAGTCTGTACGAAGTACTGTACTTCTTGGGCGAATTGCTTCGCCCTGCAGTTGGAACTGGCTTGCGGCTTTGCTCTGCTGAAGCTTCAGCGAAAGGGATGCAGGTAGGCGGTGTACAATACTGCGCGAAATACTATTGGGAAACTAAGTACTTCAAAAGCGAGTTAGAATTTTTTTTATTATCGAATATCCTAACTAATCTTTTATACACCTTACAGACATTCCATAATCAAAATTTTGAATTCGGCATATTGAAAGATCGTTATCAAAGTTATAAAGTGAAAAAAAGATACTCATTGTAGAAGAGGAGTCAATCGAAGAAGTCCAAAACCAACTAGTACTATCAATTAATGCAAATTGTATAGGAGGTACTCTAATACCTCCTGGCAATGCTGAAAATCCCACAGAATTAACAGCGCCTAAATTAGGCTGCTCCCATAAACCATTTCCAGCTTGAAGCGTGCCAGTAGCTTTAAGATAACCCCCCACTCCCATTAGTGGACCACAACTTATAGTGGTATCCACATTCGGATCTAAAAATTTGCCTAAAATTGACCATTCTGATTTCGTTGGTAAATGCCAGTCAACAGGGCATACAAGTCTGGGATCGGCTATTGCAATACTATTGTAAATATTCCCATAAATACTTCCATTTAGTGTATCATTATCATAAACACAATATGCTCCTGATGTCGTTGTATTCCAAATTGAATCTGCCATTACATTTGGTATAGTATCTCCATTTCGATATCGAGTTGCTTTCAAATTTTCCTTCATCCAGCATTGGCTCCCTATATTAACCACATTATAAGAATTACCATCAATATCAGTAACAATAGTACCAGGAGCGCAATTAGTAGATGGCTGAGACAATTTAGATTGAATATCTTTTTGACAAGAACCCAACATTATTAAACAAAGAACAACCAAAGAATAAGAATATTCTTCACAGCTAAACGGATATGGTGTTTTAAAAATCATGATAATAAATTTAAGTTTATCAAATTAACGAAATAAAAGTAGGGCAATCAAAATTATAAAGTCATTAAATAAAAATATTACAATCACAATACATGTTTTTTTACTGTTTCACAAACGTAGCTCTCAACTCTCCCGATTGAATCAAATAAATTCCCGAAGAGAGATTATTTGTTTCTAGTGTTGTTGTTATAGATGTGCAAGTTTTTTCGAAGATGAGTTTGCCGTAAATATCTGTTAAACGCAATTGCGCTTTACCGTTTTCGAGTTGGATGCCGAAGATGTTTAATGTGTTTTGGGTGGGATTTGGGAAGACATGCAATTTGCCACGTGCTGGTGTTCCCCATGCCAAGCCTGTTGGTAGAACAATTATTGTTTTTGCGGTGTTGGTGATGACAGGAACGTTAAAATCAAAATAAATGGCGGCGAAATTTTTCACTACATCTCCAGCAATCAATGATGTTTTGGGTTGAATGCGATAATGAACAAAACCATGTGAGAGGGGTTCGTTGGTAAGGCTATCGACTAACAAAATATTTTCAAATTTGAATTCCATGTTACGCTGGTAGTTGATCCAGTTTAAGTTTACGGGATGCGATGCATTTACAAATTCGATGGAAGCGATATTGAGTTTGTTGGTGTCAATCGGATTTAAAATTTTTACCGTGAAGGCTGTATCGTTACCGGTGTTTTGAAAACGGATAATGTAATCGAGCCAAGGCGCATTGCTAAGTTGTGTTGTAGTGAGTGTATCTTCACTCACCAATATATCGTTGGGATCAAAAGAACCCGTTGTGTAAACTTCCCAAATGCTG
>JANOAX010000068.1:0-4841 GCA_031411335.1 Bacteroidota bacterium | reverse complement strand
AGATGCAAAACAAGGCAAATATTTTTAAAAGAAAACTCTAATTTTTAAGAGTGATAAGACTGTTAATTTTCCTAAAAAAGTTCTTCTTAGCCTGACGCGCATGCGATAGCTATCGGGACGAAGAGCCGCAAAGTTTTACTGACGAAAATAACTCGCAAAGGGTCGCAAAGATGTCAATCTCTAAATCCAAATTTCTCTCAACATTTTTTTCCATGTCGTCTATAGAAAGCATCAACTAGCTAATAAAACAGTATGATAGGACTTAAACTAGAAAACGCATAGAATAGCAACACCTTAATCTTCCTATTAATAAGAAGTACAGCGAAGGTCAGACCAGAAAAGCGACATTTTATGTTGCCTTTATAAATACCGAAGCAGAAAGCGCCTCTTATACCTCTAATTTATTTAATTTTGCGCATTATGAGTCAAATCTTATCCGAACAGGAAATTATTCGTCGAGAGAGCCTTGAAGAGCTCTACAAACTTGGGATTAATCCCTACCCTGCAGAGTTATATCCCATCAACAGCAATGCTGCAACTATTCATGCTGGTTTTGAAAAAAATCCTGAGCAATTTAAAGACGTAGTAATTGCAGGTAGAATCATGAGTCGACGCATCATGGGCAATGCCTCTTTTGCTGAGTTGCAAGATGCAAGTGGACGTATTCAAGTTTATATTCGCAGAGATGATGTTTGTCCAGGTGAAGACAAAACACTTTACAATTCTGTTTTCAAAAAACTATTAGATACAGGAGACATCATTGGTGTCAAGGGATTTGTTTTCAAAACTCAAACTGGAGAAACTTCAGTTCATGTGCAAGAATTTATCATCCTAACAAAATCACTTCGCCCCTTACCCATTGTAAAAGAAAAAGACGGTGAGGTGTTCGATGCCTTTTCAGATCCTGAAACAAGATATCGTCAGCGTTACGTGGATATGATTGTGAATCCGCATGTACGTGAGACTTTCATCAAGCGTACTCAACTCGTTAATTCCATACGACATTATTTAGGTGGCAACGGTTACTTAGAAGTTGAGACGCCTATTTTGCAACCGCTCTATGGAGGTGCTGCAGCGCGTCCTTTCAAGACGCATCACAACACATTAGACATGACGTTGTATTTACGAATTGCCAATGAACTTTATTTAAAGCGATTGATCGTTGGTGGCTATGAAGGTGTTTTTGAGTTCGCAAAAGATTTTCGTAACGAGGGCATGTCGCGTTTTCATAATCCAGAATTTACGCAAGTAGAATTATACGTGGCTTACAAAGATTATTACTGGATGATGGAATTGGTGGAGGAGATGGTAGAAAAAGTAGCGATGGATTTACACGGAACAACTGAAGTTCGGGTAGGCGACAACGTTATTAACTTTGCACGACCTTGGAAACGCTATACCATGTATGAAGCTATACAGCATTTTACGGGAGTTGATATATCAGTGATGAGTGAAGAGGAAATGCGTGCAGCTGCGATTCAATTAAAAGTTAAAGTGGATGAAACCATGGGTCGTGGAAAATTGATTGATGAAATTTTTGGCGAGCATTGCGAATCGAAATTAATACAACCTACATTCATCACCGATTATCCGGTGGAGATGAGTCCGCTGGCTAAAAAACACAGAAGCAAAGAAGGATTAGTAGAACGATTTGAAGCCATCTGCAATGGAAAAGAAATCTGCAATGCTTTCTCCGAGTTAAACGATCCCATCGATCAACGCGCTCGCTTTGAAGAGCAATTAGAACTTGGAAAACGTGGAGATGAAGAAGCGATGCAACTTGACGAAGATTTCTTGCGGGCCATCGAATACGGAATGCCACCAACGGCAGGATTAGGTATCGGAATTGATCGACTAAGTATGATCATGACTAATTCAAATTCCATTCAAGATGTATTGTTTTTCCCGCAAATGAGACCTGAAATGGTGAACACTTCGCTAGAACTAGAAATGGAAGTATTGGAAGGAGTACCTGCTCCTTGGGATGATGTACTTCGAAAGATGGGCATACAGAATAAAGAACAATTAAAAGCCGTTAATCCGAATAAGCTCTTCAACGATTTAGGGGGTATGCGGAAAAAATTGAAGCTGGAAGTTGCTATGCCAAGTCTTGATGATGTACGTCAGTGGATTGGGTAAATAGGTGATCCCGATAGCTATCGGGAGGTGAGTTGGCAAATTGGTGAGTTGGTGAGTTGGTGAGTTGATTATCGTAAAGCCTCACGAGGTGAATTTGAGAATATAAAAGTTCATAGGGGAGATACAAAGCCCTGAAGTCGCAACAGAGTAATTCTGGGTTAGAGGTTGGATCCCGCAATTCTGCGGGACAGGTGTTGGATGTAAATTAAGCGAGTTAATTTATTGAAAAAAATAAATGAGGAAATTAAATAAAATGAAAAACAACAAAACTATATTAATCTTTATAGTGCTTATTTGTTTACTAAACAATTATGCATTTGCTCAACTTGATTCCGTTAAAATTAAACCGCTTATTAAAGCGCATATTTCCACATTAGCGTCCGATGAGTACGGAGGACGTGAGCCGGGAACGAAGGGTGAGAAATTATCTAGCATTTATATCATCAAACAATTTACAGAAATTGGATTAGTTGCTAAAGGTGAAAAAGGATTTTTACAACCCTTTACGTTTACGAAGAGCTTAAAAACGGGTCCTAAATCCAAACTAAAAGTTCGTGAAATTGAATTTGAAACAGGACATGCTTCTTATCCTTTGGCTTACTCTGCAAATGCTTCTGCTAAAGGGAAAGCCGTTCAAGTAGGCTATGGAATTGTTGCACCCACTTTAAATCAAAATGATTATGCTCGAAAAGAAAATTTAAAAGGAAAAATATTTGTTATCGACGCTTCTACTCCTGATAAAGGCGGGCCACATTCTAAATATGCAGAGTTTGCAGATTTAAGAACAAGAATTGATTCAGCCATTGCCCATGGAGCTATCGGAATTATTTTTTATACTTCCGATAAGGATATGAAAGAACCCGTTTTGGATTCTAAAATAAAAGTAACACCTTGTTCTATTCCAGTTATGTACCTGATTGCAGCTAAGTCTATCATTTTAAACTCTGATATGGAATTTGATATAGACATGACTGCAGAAATTATTAAAGAAGAAGCTACTGGAAATAATGTATTAGGATATATTGATAATAAAGCGGAGAACACCATTGTTATCGGTGCTCATTATGATCACTTAGGACTTGGTGGTGATGAGTCTTTATACAGAGGAGAACCAGCGATTCACAACGGAGCTGACGATAATGCAAGCGGCGTAGCAGGAGTGATTGAATTAGCTCGTTATATTAAAGCGAACGGACCCAAGAACAATAACTATTTATTCATGGCGTTTTCAGGCGAAGAAAAAGGACTTTTAGGCTCTGGTTACTTTGCTAAAAATCCCAGTATCGATTTGTTAAAAGTTAATTACATGTTAAACATGGATATGATTGGTCGATTGAAGACTGAAGACCCCACATTAATAGTTAGTGGTGTAGGAACTTCCGATGCCTGGAAAATTACCATGAATTATCTTAAACATGATCATTTTAAAGTGAAAACAACAGAATCTGGCGTAGGTCCATCCGATCACACATCGTTTTATTTAAAGAATATTCCTGTGCTTCATTTTTTTAGTGGAACTCACAACGATTATCACAAACCTTCCGATGACGAAGCATTAATAAACTATACTGGTGAATTCAATATTTTAAATTACATGATCTCCCTTATTCAAAAATTAGATGATAAAGGGAAATTAAATTTTGTAAAAACGAAGGAAGAAGACAATGAAGAGAGTCCAAGGTTTAAAGTAACGTTGGGTGTTGTTCCTGACTATGCTTTTGAAGGAGCTGGAATGCGCATTGATGGTGTAAGTGATGGAAAGCCCGCCGCTAAAGCAGGGTTAAAGGCAGGAGACATTGTTGTTTCCATTGGAGAATTAAAGGTACAGGATATGATGAGTTATATGAAAGCACTTGGAAAATTTGAAAAAGGACAATCAGCAACGGTAGGAATTTTAAGAGGAAAAGAAGAGTTAAAAATCGATGTAGTCTTTTAATGAATTTATTTAACCAAAAATATTTAGTGGTAGCGAGTAAGATAATAAAAATTTCTTACTCGCTATTATTTTTTATTGCTTTTTCCTTTTTGGGATTATCCATTGCTCATGCCCAACAAAACATTATCGTTACTGGAAAAGCAATGGATAAAAATTTTCCTGGATTGCTATTAGAGCAAGTCATGGTAATTAATTTAAAAACACAACAAGGAATTTTTGCCAATCCCGACAATAGCTTTACTATTCAAATGAATAAATCGGACACTTTAGTGATTACTGCATTCGGCTATGGATCCTATAAATTTTGCTTTAACGATTCAACATTAAAAGATATTTATCGAATCATTGCTCCGCTAAATAAAATCTCAATCACATTAAATGAAGCGACCATTTTTGCACCGCGTGATTTAAATCGAATTGAACAAGACATTCAAAAATTAGGATATAGTTCTAAAGATTATCGGTTAAGTGGAGTTTCCGCTTGGCAAAGTCCTATCACTGCACTTTACCAAGAATTTTCGCGTAAGGAACGGAGCAAAAGAAAAGTTGCTGAGATGATGAATGAGGATCGAAGACGAGAACTCATGCGTGAAGTTCTTGCTAACTATTCAAAAGCTGGCCTCATTAATTTACGTTACAACGAATACAATGCTTTTATTGAATATTTAGGATTAAACGATTTCCTTTTAAAAGCATTAACGCAATATGAATTGGCTGTGTACATCAAAGCGAGATATCAGTCGTATTCGGAAAGATAAAACCCATC
>JANOAX010000067.1:0-15509 GCA_031411335.1 Bacteroidota bacterium | reverse complement strand
CCTATCAATTTTTTAAATGGAGACTTTTCGAAAGTAACTATGTCACTTAAATCGCCACATCCAATATCAATTAAAATATTAAAGCATCTTATTTCAGATTTTAATAATTCGTAAAGATTTTCTCTAATAATTCTGGACATAAATTGTAGGCAAGTTTTATAAATTAAAAACCAACACCTAAATCTACAAACTTTCCAAATACCGCACACTTGCCTCCGCACATCTTTCACCATCCATGGCTGCCGAGATGATTCCTCCTGCGTAACCAGCGCCCTCTGCACAAGGAAAAAGTCCCTTAATTTGTGGGTGCATGCAAGTTTCTTTGTCTCTGGGAATTCTTACAGGTGATGAAGTTCTCGATTCCGTAGCAACTAACATGGCCTCGTTGGAATAGTATCCTTTCATCTTTTTCCCGAATTCCATCAGTCCTTTTTGTAATGGTTTTAGAATGGATGCGGGAAGTACCTCTTTTAAATCGCTCGATTTTACACCAGGCAGATACGAAGTGGAATTAATGGTGTGTGAAAATTTCCCTTCGCAAAAATCAACCATGCGCTGCGCAGGAGCCACTAATCTCCCTCCTCCCGCATCAAAGCAAGCCCTCTCCACCGCCGATTGAAACTCCATCGCTGCTAATGGGCCATGCGAGGCAAATGCTTTCATGTCTTCTTGCTCTACACTCACCACCATGCCCGAATTCGCAAATGGATTATTTCTTTTGGAAGGCGACCATCCATTCACCACCACTTCGCCAGGAGCAGTGGAAGCAGGAGCAATAATTCCTCCCGGACACATGCAAAAACTATACACGCCCTTGCCTTCAAATTGTCCGCTGAAACTGTAGGAAGCAGGAGGTAGGAACTCCGAACGTGAATCGCAATGGTACTGTACTTGATCAATGAGTTCTTGTGGATGTTCGATGCGAACACCGAGTGCAAAATCCTTTGCTTCGATTAAAATATTTTGACGATGCAAAAGTTTAAATACATCCCGCGCTGAATGGCCTGTCGCTAAAATAATTGATTTTCCATCGATCGAATATTCCATGCCTCCATCCGACGGCATCACTGTAATTCCATGAACTTGTTGGTCAGTAATTTTTATCGAAGTCAACAAAGTATTAAAATGTACTTCGCCTCCGCACCCTTCAATGGCTTCACGCATCGCTGTAACAATGCCTGGGAGCTTATTGGTGCCGATGTGTGGGTGTGCATCAATAGTGATGTCATTTGCAGCCCCAAACTGAACAAAGGTGGCCAAAGCGCGTTTTACATTTCCTCTTTTATCGGAACGTGTATATAATTTTCCATCGGAGTAAGTTCCTGCTCCTCCTTCGCCAAAACAATAATTTGAATTTGGATTTACTTCTCCTTGTTTACTAATCAGCGCTAAATCTCTTCTGCGTTGTCGCACATCTTTGCCGCGTTCAATGAGGATGGGCTTGTAACCAAGTTCAATGAGTTGGATGGCAGCAAAAAGTCCTGCAGGACCTGCTCCAATAATTAGCACTGGTGTTTTTGTGCGTACATCTTGTAAAGCGCGAACTTCTTTTTCAAAAGGAAGTAAATCTTCTTGAATAGCAACATCAAAAAACAACCTGAACTTTACTTGCTTCGATCGAGCATCAATCGATCGTTTTACTAATCGAAAATCACGAATTTCATTTTCTGAAATGCGAAGCTGTTTTGCTATTTCATTTTTGAACTCTTGCTCGTGGGACGCCTCTTCGGGCAGCAACACCAGCTCTATTCTTTGTAGCATGGGAATTTTTTTCTAGTAATCCAATGATGCTATTCGAAAGTTAAGGAGAATGTAAATACTCTCGATTTCAAGGATGATATGGTAGTGGTGTATACCGATGGATCGGTCGTTAAAACATTAGGGATTCCTTGAAACATTTTTATCTCAGGAGCAAATTTGAAAAGAGGCAAGTAAAGATCCATTCCCAATCCGATGGTATAACCGTAGTCCTTTCGTTCTAGCTTTACCAGTTCATTTTCATTTTCAACTTTCGCTTGCGAAACTAAGTCAATCATGTACCTGAATCCACCCGTTACATAGAAACGATAGTTGTTGACACGATTTGATTTAAATTTTAACTCTAAAGGAAATTCAATGAATGTAGATTCTACTTTTTTAACGACCATATCACTCGCTCCAATGGGAGTTGTCATTTTGTAATTCAAATTACGTTGCGAAAAAGCTAAGTCCGGAACAAATCGCAAATCGAAATTATTCCCCAAATGTAAATTACAAATGATTCCTAAATTGAATCCGGATTTACCATCCGCTTCCACCACTAAAACGCTATCCGATTTATAAAAATGATCGGCCTTCGTTAATCGGAAATCAGTAGTGTTCGTTCCTAATAAAAATCCAAAGTGAATTTTTTGTTTGTCGTATTTTTCTAAATTCTTAACCTTGATGCGTTGTGCATAGAGCGGACTTCCTATCAAAACGATAAGACAAATGGTAAGTAAAGAAATATTTTTACTTATTTTCATTTTAATCCTGTGTATATATTCGCAATACCAAACGTCAAGGATTGTGCTTTGGTATCTCGATACCCCGTTTTTGTAAGAAGTGAAGTAAATTTTTTACCGTATGGGAATGCAGCCACGGAAGCAGGTAGATATTCGTATGCCGATCTTTCCTTCGAGAGTAATTGTCCTACACGAGGCATCACATAGTTCGAGTAGAAATTATAGAATTGCTTCACTGGAAATTGTGTGGGTTGTGAAAATTCTAAAATTACTACTTTACCACCTGGCTTTAATACACGATACATCTCCGCTAATCCTTTTTCTAAATGCTCGAAATTACGTACTCCAAAAGCAACCGTGATCGCATCAAATCGATTATCAGGATACGGAATTTTTTCTGAATCGGCTTGCTCCAAACGAATAATGCCTTGGTATCCTTTTTCCATGATTTTATGCCGACCAATGTCAAGCATTTTATTGGAGATGTCGATTCCAATAATTTCTTGTGGCTTTAATTTCATCGACTCAATCGCTAAGTCGGCTGTGCCAGTAGCAATATCTAATATCGATTGAGGTTGAACTTCGATGAGTTTATTGATCGTCTTTCTTCTCCAGCTCTTATCGATTCCACCCGATAAAACTTTGTTCAATAAATCATACCGAGAAGCAATGCTATCAAACATTTCTTCTACTCGCTCTCGCTTCGAAATACCTTTGTAATGTTGTGGAATAACGCTCATGATAATAAATGGATGGCCTCATCCTGCAGCTGTAATTTATCAATGGGAACAACCCCTACTTTTTCACAAACCAATCCACCTGCTAAATTTGCTAAAGCAGCAATGATGGATGGTTTTAAATGTAATGCTAAACAAAGAGATGCAACACTAATTACAGTATCTCCTGCACCCGATACATCACTGATGTTTCGAATATGTGCAGGAATGATGGCCGAATCATTTCCTTTACTATAAAACACACCAGCTTCACTCAAAGTAACCATCAACATTTCAATTTCTTGTTGCTCTTGAAATTCTTGTGTTACTTTTTTCAATTGTGTACCATCTGTTTTGTCAATGTCAATCTTCAACCCTGACTTTAACTCCGCCAAATTTGGTTTGAATAAACTAACGCCATGGTAAGCCGTAAAGTTTTTCTTTTTCGGATCTACTGCAGTCGGAATATTTTTCGATTTGCAAACCGTTACAATTTTCTTGATTAACGCTTCATTCAAAACACCTTTGTCGTAGTCTTCAAAAACAACAACGTCTGGTTTCTGCTGATCAATCAGTAGTTTTATTTTTTCAAGTAATAATTCTTGTTCTCTTAAATTGATGTCTGAAATTTCTTCATCATCTACACGAAGCAATTGGTGGTTATTTCCAATCACACGTGTCTTTACCGTGGTAACACGCTCGGTCGATGTAACCATTCCATCTACCAACATCCCCAACTCTTTCATGAGTGACAATAACTCTTCTCCAGATCGATCAGCACCAATCACTGAACACAAAATAGGAGTAGCGCCCATGGTTTGTATATTGATGGCTACATTAGCAGCACCTCCCAAACGACTCTCTCTTTTCGAAATAGCAACAATTGGAACCGGAGCCTCTGGTGAAATTCGATCTACTTTACCCCACAAATAAGCATCCACCATCACATCTCCAATAACCATGACTTTCAATTGGTTAAAGGCTTCAAAAAGCTCTTTTACGGTGGTATATGTATGTGAGTCGGTAAGCAAGCCGCAAAGGTAATGAATCGGAGGGAATTGCCTTCATTTCTCATTAAGCAATTTATTGTGTGGGTTGCTGCCCGCGAGAAAAAGCAGAAAGAGAAAGAGCGCGAGTGCGGAGGTTTTAATCCAGAATTTATCTTTCACTCCAAATGGTTATCGGGACTGTCTGGCGTGTTCACTGCAGCAGCTCAAGATAACTTCAGACCAAAAGGTAAAAATATTGAAGGATCTCAGTTCGAAAGTGTGGGCAGGCCGTCCACGCAACAGCGCGAACCGAATTTCGCTTTACCGATAAAGAAAGGAAAAAGCGATGCAGATTGTTCAGTTGTTGCAAATGATTGGATTTAGCAGAAACTGCGAAAATCGGTTGGTGTTGGGTGGCGTGCTTTCTTTGGTTACTTTCTTTTCACGCAAAAGAAAGTAACAAGCTATATGTAATTGAAATTTCATTAAGATAAAATGAAATTATATTCTAGAGAGTTCGAAAAGTTTCATTGTAGATAATTACAAAATGAGTAAATGAATCTTATTCATTCCAGCGCATGGGTCGTCTAAGCAATAGGACGAACCGAATTTTTCTGCCCTCATGAGTCTCAGGCAGCAAAACATAATGATAAACAGATAACAGATCGACAAATACCAATTGTAACAAATCGCTCTCATTCTCACTCCCACACTGTTTTTTGCCCCTTGTAAGACCGACGGAAAAAGGAGCCAATTAGTTCAACTTATCATTATCGAATGATGAAAGTATTATTTAGTGGTAACCCAGACTGAACTATTATTTCGGAGCAAGAATATTTTCTTTGAGAAATATTAATAGATCGTTTGATTTAGTAATTATATGTTCAGGCCTAGGGTTGCCAAACATTATTACGAGATGCTCCCCGTCGGGCTTGCACAGGGCGATTCTGAAGCCTGTCCCGTTTTTGCGGGATTACTTTTCTTCTAAAGAAAAGTAAGGCTAAGAAAAGCAAATCGAAGAAAAAGAATAATAATTAAAAAAAATATTTTTATTTGAGTTTAGCAAAACTCAATTTTATCCTCTTCATTGCTTCAATCAACAACTCATCCGATGTAGCAAAACTTAATCGCACGCAATTCAAATCACCAAATGCTTCTCCAGTTACCATGGAAACTTTTGCATCTTTCAATAAATACATACACAGATCAGTCGCATTGTGAATGGTTGTTTGTCCATCTGATTTTCCAAAGAAAAAAGTAACATCTGGAAAAACATAAAAAGCACCCATCGGTTTATTGAATTTCCATCCCGGAATATCTTTCATTAATCCCAATACTAAATCTCTTCTACGCAAAAATGAAACGCGCATAAAATCATAGTTTGCCCATTCGGTAGATACCGCTTTTACTGCAGCTTTTTGTGCAATGGAATTTGCACCGCTCGTAAATTGTCCCTGTACTTTATCGCAAGCTTTCGAAATTTCTTTACAAGCTGCAATGAAACCAATTCTCCATCCTGTCATAGCTTGACCTTTCGAAACACCATTTACAATGATCACACGCTCCTTAATAAAATCAAATTGCGCAATGCTTTCATGTTTAGCTTCGAAATGAATATGCTCATAAATTTCATCGGAAAGAATCCAGATTTTTGAATGTGGATGTAACGTTTCTGCAATGGCTTTAAGTTCCTCCTTCGTGTACATAGTCCCTGTAGGATTACATGGACTCGAAAAAATAAAAAGTTTTGTCTTTGCAGTAATTTTATCTTGAATTTGCTTTGTAGTCGGTTTGAAATCGGTATCTACTGTAGTCGGAATAAATACTGGAATACCTCCCGCTAATTGAATAATTTGCGCGTAACTTACCCAATAAGGTGCTGGTACAATTACTTCATCACCCGGATCAATGACACTCAAAACTACATTGGCAATACTTTGCTTCGCACCTGTAGAAACCACAATTTGATCAGAAGTATATTCTAAATTATTCTCTCTTTTGAATTTTTGAGCAATGGCTTTTCGTAAATCAGGAAATCCAGAAATAGGGGGATAGTGTGTAAAACCTTCTGCAATCGCATCTCTGGCTGCTTCGCAAATATCTTCTGGAGTCGTGAAGTCGGGTTCACCTAAACTTAAACTGATAATATCATGTCCTTGCTCTTGTAATTCGCGACTCAAACGAGCCATGGCAATGGTTGCCGATTCTTCTAATTGATTTACGCGTTGCGATAAGTTATTCATTACGCTATTCTGTCGGGATTAATAGAACGCAAAACTATTAAAAAAGGTTCTTTGTCTAAGCTATTGATAATTAAAATATTAACATATAATCAGATATGTTTTTAGGTTGATTTTGACTTGTAAAGTAAAAAATTGATGAATTTGAACTTTTCATGGGATTTAGTGAATTTATCGAAATGACTTATATTTGTCTCCTAATCACGAATTAATTGGGGTAGAGTTCATTTTTTTCTACCCATTAAAATAATTTAAAACCAAGTTTTTGTAATGAAAATATGTCATTAGAAAAATATCAATTTACTAAATATGAGGTATCGCAATTTGCGATACCTCAAAAATAATATACTAATGGTAAAGAAAAAAAATAGTTTGGCTTTTGTTTCGGAGGATTATCTCTTGAATAAAATATACTTGCTAAGGGAAGAAAAGGTAATGCTAGATAGAGACTTAGCAATTCTTTATGGGGTTAAATCAATTAGACTTCGTGAACAAGTAAAGCGGAATCTTTCAAGTTTTCCTTCGCATTTTATGTTTCAATTATTAAAGCAGGAGGTTGAAATAATGGTATCGCAAAATGCGATACCATCAACCCGTCATTTGGGTGGCTCTTTGCCCTATGCCTTTACTGAGCATGGAGTATTAATGCTAGCGAATGTTCTAAAAAGTGAACAAGCTATAGCAGTAAGTATTAAAATAATTGAGTTGTTCGTAAAGTTAAGGAAGGTATACTACAGCAGTACTGAGTTAAAATTGGAGATAGAAAGGATCAAAGGGAAAATTGATAATCATGATAAAAATGTAGAAATTTTATTTAGATATTTTGATGAATTGTTAGAGCAGAAAGCGAAGCCAAGGAAGCTTATTGGATTTTCACAGGGACGCAAAAAGGTTAAGGCTGCCAAATAGAAAGTATTGCCATTTTATTGCGATATTTGCATCAAATAAATAATATGAACTTCCCACAAGGTTTAATTGATTTCTTAGTATATCTCGCACCTTCGCTGATGGTGTTTTTTACCACTTGGTTCTTAGTGCGTCGCTTTCTGCAACGTGAAACTACATTGAAGATGTTGGAGCTAAAAGCAATCCAGCAAAAGGAGATGATGCCCCTACGTTTGCAAGCCTATGAACGCTTATCCATCTACCTAGAAAGAATTTCTCCAAATGTGATGTTGCTAAATCAGTATGAGCCAGGTATGACTGTGCTTGAATTTCAACAGGGAATGCTGACGATGATTCGTGATGAGTTTGAACATAATTATGCACAGCAAATTTATATCACACCGCCGTTGTGGAATCTGATTCGTAATGCGAAGGAAGAAGTTGCTCGACAAGTTATCTCCGCTGCATCTTCTTTAGATGGTGAAGCTCCCGCGTATCAACTAAGCAAGAAAATTTTTGATGCGATCATCGATAAGGATGAACATCCCACGCAACGCGCATTAAATATTTTGAAAGCAGAAGTAGGTCAATTAATTTAAATTCAATCTGAATGTCGAAGGAAAAAGAAGTGGGTAAAGGGCATTTCACTGATGCTGGAATAGAAATTAATCGTATTTATAAAGAGCCAATTATCATCACTGAAGATGCAGGCGAGTTCCCCTACACACGAGGTGTGCAACCCGATATGTATCGCGGAAAATTGTGGACCATGCGTCAGTATGCTGGATTTTCTACTGCTGAAGAAAGTAATGAACGTTATCATTTTTTGTTGAAGCAAGGTACTACCGGACTCTCCGTCGCTTTTGATCTCCCCACACAAATTGGTTATGATTCCGATCATGTACTCTCCGAAGGTGAAGTAGGAAAGGCAGGTGTCGCAATCGATTCTCTGGCCGATATGGAAGTTCTCTTTGATGGTATTGAATTGGAAAAGATCACTACATCCATGACCATCAATTCTACTGCTTCGGTTTTGTTGTGTATGTATATGGCACTAGCAAAAAGGCAAGGTGCGAATCTGAAGAATATTTCTGGAACGATTCAAAATGATATTTTAAAGGAATATGCAGCACGAGGAACCTATATTTATCCTCCTAAGCAAAGCATGCGCATCATCACCGATATTTTTGCTTTCTGCGCTGAAGAGTTGCCAAAGTGGAATACGATTTCGGTCTCAGGGTATCATATTCGTGAAGCTGGAGCAAATGCAGTTCAGGAATTAGCGTTCACATTGGCAGATGGAAAAGCGTATTTGTTAGCAGCGCAACAAAAGAATTTAGACATTAATGTTTTTGCAAAGCGAATGTCGTTTTTCTTCAATGCACATAATAATTTGTTTGAAGAAGTAGCAAAATTCAGAGCAGCACGCAGAATGTGGGCGAAAATCACCACTGATCTAGGAGCCACTGATACTCGTGCACAAATGTTGCGCTTTCATACGCAAACGGGTGGATCTACATTAACAGCACAACAACCACATAACAATATTATTCGTGTTACCATTCAAGCATTAGCTGCTGTGATGGGAGGTACGCAAAGTTTGCATACGAATGGATTCGATGAAGCACTAGCATTGCCTACCGAAGAAGCGGCAAGTATTGCATTGCGTACACAACAGATAGTTGCTTACGAAAGTGGAGTTCCACAAACGGTAGATCCGCTCGGTGGAAGTTATTTTGTAGAAGCTTTAACAGATGAAGTCGAAAGTAAGGCCTGGGAATATATTCATCGTATCGATGAGATGGGGGGGGCTGTTGCTGCTATAGAACAAGGATTTATTCAAAAGGAAATTGCCGATTCCGCCTACCGCTATCAAAAGGATATTGAATCCACTCAAAAAATTATTGTAGGTGTAAATAAATTTGCAACTAACGATCAGCATAAAGTTGATTTAATGACCATCGATGACAGTATCCGAAAAGTGCAATCAGAAAAATTAACACTGCTGAAAAAGAATCGGAATAATGAAAATGTCCAATCTTGTTTGAGTGCTTTAAAAGTTGCAGCCAAAGGAACCGATAATTTAATGCCATTCATCCTAGCCGCTGTAGAGGAATACGCAACCTTAGGAGAAATATCTGACGTGATGCGTGAGGTTTTTGGTGAGTATACGGGAATGTAAAAAAACTAGATTACTTTTTAACCTCCGAACTGTCTCTAACAATTAAAAATACATCTTCATTATCACGTTTCATGAGGTAATGCTCGCGTGCATATTTTTCTAAATGCTCCGGATCGGAAGTGAGCTCTTCCATGTCAATTTTGTTCTTTTCAATTTCAGCATAGTAATATGCTTTATCATCTTGTAATTTTTTTAACTCTTGACGATACGAATATTGAGAGAAAATATCATTGCGGTCAAAAAAGCCAACCCAAATAATAAAAGCAATAATCGTTAACGAGTATTTGTTTTTTAACCAAGAAGGTACACGGTTCTGATAGAACTTTTTCATGGGTTAAAGGTAGGTGTCTATCTTTTAAATGGAAGCAAGGTGTAATTCTTTTTTTAACGAAGGCTTGTGAATTGTATTGTTTTCAATATTTTTAGAAAAAATGAATTTAGTTCCCTTTCCTGATGTGGAGAAATATCCAAACTGAGCTTGTCAAAATATTCGCAAAGCCCCGAAGCTATATCGGATTTGTAGCTATTGCTATTATTGTCAGCTTAATACATGTGGCCATGTATGTAGATGGACTCAATTATATCAGTTTTATTACCGGTCCCTTAGAATCGGCATTTAATATCGAAGGTAAAATTCTGAACGGGAACCTGGTTTGTTTTATCATTCTACAAACCCTTATTATCCAAATTCCCTTGCTTGTTGCCCTTGTTACCGGAGATTTAATTTCTGGCGAAGCTGCCATGGGGACTATTCGTTTGCTCATGACTCGTCCGTTGTCTAGAACCTCTGTTTTGTTCTCTAAATTTTTTGCAGGCGCTGTGTACGTTTTTATATTGCTGGTTTGGTTGGGACTTGTTTCACTCGGTATCGGACTACTTATCTTTGGGCCAGGGGATTTAATTGTTCTGAAAAGTGAAACCATCACCATCATTCCTGCCGATGATACCTTATGGCGATTCTTTGCCGGATTAGGGATAGCGTTTATCAGTTTATTGGTGGTAGCCAGCTTTTCACTCTTACTTTCGTGTTATTCCGAAAACTCCATTGGACCGATTATCTCTACCATGGCCGTCATTATTTTATTTACCATTGTTGGTTCGATGGATATCCCGTTATTTGAAAAAATCAAACCTTTTCTTTTCACGACGCACATGGTGATTTGGCGAAATATGTTCGATCAGGAACTCGATTATCCTTTAATATATAATTCAATAATGATGCTCTTCGGACATATTATTTTATTTTTATTTATTGCTTGGTATTCATTTCGTAAAAAAGATATTTTAAGCTAATGAAAAAAGGATCTTTATTATTTCTTTTTGTGTGGATGGGCTTATGGGCACAAGGTCAAAGTTCGCCAGAAGCAATAAAACTGCTAAAAGGTGTAACTGAGAAATTTAATAAGGTGCGCGATTATCAAGTGGATGCGGTGATTGACGCACGCATTTCATTTCTAAAGATTTTACCACAGAAAGCAAAAGTATTCTACAAGTCACCTAGTAAGTTTCATGTAGAATCGAAGGGAATTGCCATACTACCAAAGCAAAACTTCGATCAGCTTTTTACTTTGTTGAATAACGAGAATAATTTTATGGCATTTGTTTCTGGTGCTGAAAATTTGAACGGAGTCTCTAATACCATTGTTAATGTTATTCCTATTTCCGATACCAGTGATTTGGTATTGGCGAAATTATGGGTTGATGTAGCACAAGGTCTAATAATTAAATCACAATTAACTACAAAAACCAATGGGACGGTACTCATCGAATATTTTTATGGCACATGGAAAACGCTCGCATTGCCCGACAAAACCATATTTACGGTGGACGTAAAGCGTTTTAAAATTCCGAAAGCTATTTCTGCAGATATTAATTCCAAAACCACTCAAGAGGATAAAAACAAGCCGCAAAAACCTGGTAGAATCATTATTAGTTTTTCAAATTATAAAATCAACAAAGGTATCGACGATAAAGTTTTTGCAAAGTAGGAGGGATTCTTATAAAGAACAAAGGCCTCCCGAACTTCGAGAGACCTTTTACCTAACCTAATTAACTTATGTGAAAAACTTAATGTTTAGTGCTTCGTTTATGTACTAAGCAGTGGTGTTTTGTTTATGGTTGAACCGCTTCAAAGGGTTCTCCTGATTTTCCTTGGTAAGCCACAGGATTATTCGAACTGTTTAATTGAATTTTGTAACTATAGTTGTTTTCTCTTTTCCAAATGAGCACTACATCGGTTGTTATGTTTTTTTCTACTCCGTTTTCCATTTTGGTGATGGTCCATTTGCCGATTTGATAAATCATTTTTGAATTTCCACCTAACTCCACAATTTCTGATTTCATGGATTTTATTTGCATCATATTTAACCAGTAATCTGCAATTTCTTTTCTTCCAGTAATTTTTTTACCTCCTGGAATCATAATGGTTGCGTCATCTAAGTACATGTCTACAATGGATGAGTAGTCTTTTTTAAGAACTGCTTTCTCGATGTCTTTGTTTAGTTCTATTACTTGTGCTTTTACATCACTGCTGATGTCTGTGTTGCTTTGTGCAAAACTACTAGAGCTTGCAAAAAGAAGTCCCATGGTAACCGCGATGGCGGCGAACGAGCGGCGGAATAAAGAATAGGCTGTTTTCATTTTTTTTAATTTAAAGATTGATTTATATTGTTTGAATGCGGTTGTTTAGCTGTGATGAATAAACGAATTGTTTTGTTACAATGAATTCAATAAATATTTATTTTATTTCTTTTGATGGTACAAAGATGCAGTACTATATAAGTATTGCCTAACGAAAAATTACCAAGCGTCATTTGTAAGTACTGAAACACAAAAAGTGATCGATGTGATGTTTTCCCTCTAAAGAAATAATTTTATATGTTAACGAAATGTTATAAAAGAAAAAAGGATGCGATCATCGCATCCTTTTTTTTAACATTTTCTTCCGCGTACGATAGTGTGGATAAGGCTTGCCCTTATCCATTTCGCGCTTGAAAAATATTATTTCTTTTCCTTCGCATCAATCACTACACCATCTCCATCAATCTTAATCTTCACATCTTTGTTATCCCAATTGATGGTATCATCTTCAGAATTAATATCGATGTTTTTTCCATTCACTCTCACTTTTACTTTTTCGTCGTTGAAGTCGTTTTCGTCGTTGTCACCGCTGTAATTGTAGTTGATGGAGGTAGGTTCGTCTAACTTACAATTCAAGCATTCTAATCCTCGTGAAGTCATCGTCCAGGTATGTCCTACCATATCATTGTCCCAAGTGTTGGTAACGTTTTTGATATCGTAAATTACATCTTCTATTTCTTGTCCTAGGAATACACTCTTTCCTTCAGGAACTTTAAGGATTAATCGAATTTTCTGAGCTCTGTATTTCACTCCTTTTGGTATAATATAACTTTTTGCGAAATGAATGATGGAATCATTTTGTTGAATTGGATATACAATTCTTCTTGAATTCAATTCTGCGTTTTTGCGATTAGTGCCTCGGCTAGTTGTTATTCTTACCAACTCGAATTCATTCCCTTCTGCGCGTTGTACGGTTAACTCAACATCATCAAAACTTACGGAGTCTTCATCTGAATTAATTCCCCATGAATCTGTATCCCAACTGAAGTTGCTATCATCATAGTCTTCCATGCGACTAAATGTTTCATCCATTGCAGCTAAATGTAATGTGTTGCTTTGTGGCTGAACGATAGGGATTACTATTCTATCTGTATTGGTATTTCTGAATTGAGATGAAATATTGATCGCGATCCAAATGGTAAGTAGCATTCCAACAATCCAGAGAATTCCTGTTGAATAATTAAATAACTTTGATTCATTCTTGAGTTTGAATAAGGATCGCGCTATTCTGTATAGGATTACAATCAGTGGAATTCCAACTACCAAGGCCAATGCAAACATTCCTGTATTTACCTGCCACGATTCAAGGAAGAATTGGGTCAGGAAGATGGGTAATGAATCACCGCCAATTACTCCCGACATTCCTAATAGTGTAACGAACAACGCAAAGAGTAATGCGATAAGTACAATTGCTATTATTACACCGATAAAGCCAACGAAGAACTTAATAGCAGCTACGATGATAGCTCCGATGGCCTCAAAAAAATTTGCAATTCTACTGCTGCCTCCTCTAGAGCTACGTTTACCAGAAATACGTGTTTTTATATCTTCTACTTCTTCTTCAATCGTCTTTTTAATGTTATCAATATTTATTGGCTGACCTTTCATTTCTAGTTTCTCGGTTGTGCTTTTCGCTTTTGGTACGATTACTAACAACAAGATATAAAGTAAGAGTCCTGTACCCATTACAAAGAACGCAATAGCGAAGATGAGGCGTAACCAAATTGGATCGATTCCGATGTAATGACTTATTCCACTACAAACACCACCTATAACTTTATCGTCTGGATCACGATATAAGCGACGGTATCCACGTCCTTCTGAAGTAGAGCCTGCAGTACTCGACGAAGATTTGTTTTCGGAATTTTCTTCGTCCGTTCCAGCTACTTGCTCTGGTCGACCCATGGTATTAATTACATGTTCTACATCAGTTGCAATCACTACTTGCCTGCTTGTTCCAATACGCTCAGTAAACATTTCCGCAACGCGAGATTCAATGTCTTGTATGATTTCATCACGACCATCTGAGCTAGTAAAGTAACCACGAATCGCTTCGAGATATTTCTTTAACTGGTCGTAAGCTTGTTCTTCAATATGGAAGACCATGCCTCCAATATTTACAGTTACCGTCTTGTTCATGATATAGGGTTGTTAGAAGTTGTTTGATTAACCGCATCAACTAGCTCTTGCCAAGTAATGCGAAGTTCGGAAGTAAATTGTTCGCCAATCGGCGTTAAGGTGTAATATTTTCGGGGAGGTCCTGAAGAACTTTCTTTCCAGGTGTATGCTAATAGTCCTTGATTTTTTAATCGAGTGAGTAAAGGATATAATGTTCCTTCTACGACCATCAATTTTGCATCTTTCATCTTCGCTATGATATCCGAAGGATAAACTTCTCCTTGGCCGATGATGCTCAAGATGCAAAACTCTAATACGCCTCTCCGCATCTGGGCTTGTGTATTTTCGAGATTGCTCATTTTGTTGCTGGTTTTAAGCATGTGCCGTGATCATCAACCCATGCTGTTATTTAATGACTCTGCAAACTTAATATGTTTTAAGGTACTATGCAACACAAAGTACTATTTGATATGATAAAATATTGATAATCAATAGTGAAATTTTAATTTTTAACTGACATAACCTTAATTTGGCGATATTTTGAGCCAGAAAAGACTCTTTTGTTTTTTAAAAATATTGAGTTTCGACGTTTAATTAATGGTTTTTTTTGAAGGAATTGATGAAATATTCAAATTGTACTAAAACTTTAATTGTACAAGCTCGCAGCTTTTTTTATATTTGTTAGAGGAAAAATATATGCCAGCATCGGTTTTTCAGTTTAAGAAGTTTACGATTCAACAAGAACGTTGCGCTATGAAAGTAGGCACCGATGGCGTTTTATTGGGTGCTTGGGTGACAGTACCCAAAGAAGGAAAAATTTTAGATATCGGAACAGGAACAGGCCTTATCGCTTTAATGATTGCACAAAAAACAGATGCATTTATTGATGCAATAGACATTGATGTTTCTGCTTTCGAACAAGCCTCTGATAATGTGAAAGCCTCTCCATGGAAAGAACATATTAAGGTGATGCATTCATCATTGAATGATTTTAAACCAGGTTATCGTTACGATCTTATCGTTAGCAATCCTCCTTATTTTATGGATAGTTTCGCTGCTAGTGATGAAGCTAGAAATTTGGCAAGGTCTGCCAGCGCGTCTTTGTCTTACGAAGATTTGTTATTTGGAGTGGGTCGATTATTATCAAACACTGGAAAGTTCTCCGCTATTTTACCCTTTAAGGAAGGACAATTTTTTCGTGAATTAGCTGAGCAAAGCGGACTCATCTGTGTAAAATTATCAAAGATAAAAACAGG
>JANOAX010000066.1:0-35065 GCA_031411335.1 Bacteroidota bacterium | reverse complement strand
AGAATTATTAGGTTCTCCGCTGTTCCAGTTTGCATATTGTCCCGATTGAGTTACTGGCGAACCATTTCCAACGGAAAACATCGTTCCTTTTTCAGGACCTGTTACCCAATACCACTTTCCTTCTGCTGCTGATTGATTAGCATAAGTGGTTACACCGGTTGCTGCATTAATCTGTGTATATTCATCAGCACAACCAATCCAGGCATCTGCATTTAATACTTGACGTATAAATGCATTTTCTGATGCAGATGTAATGGTTGCTAAATAACCTGTCAACCCTAAATAAGTACGGGCTGCTGCACTGGCTTTTGATGTAGTCCAACTTCCACTTGTTGAAACTAACTCATAAAAGTGACCATTCGAATTAGCAGATAAATTACCAGCACTAAAAGTAATGGTACGATCACCATACTGTGCAGTGTTTGAATTTGAATACGTGATCGTACGCAAAAACGTTTGCCAGTTAGCAGCAGTTGCTGAACCATTAAATGTAATTACACCTGTACTACTATTATAAGCAGTTATAGTAATTCCACTCGGCAATGTACCTGTATAAGACAGTACATCCGATGATTTCAAACCGCTTGAGATGGTCACTTTAAATCCAGTAATATTGGAAGAAGAAGTGATGACCAAACCTGGATCAACGGCTTGTGCAGATGTATTCAAAGAATAACCGGCATTGGTCACACCGCTTGTTACCGATGTTTGTGCAAAACTTGCTTGCGTAAACATCGTAAACACAAGTAGTGCTAAAAGATAACGTGTAAGAGTAATTTTCATTTTGTTTTTTTAGTATAGTTTGTTTTTCTTAATTCGAACTTGAGACCGAGGATTTTCTAATTTAATTTAAATCAACCCACTTCATTTTGATCGAGTTATACATGATAAACTGTAAGTTTGTTTCGGTAAAATGGAATTAATCAATCACAATTAATTCATATTAACAAACTGATTATCATTTATTTAAAATTAACTTAAAAACAGCTAATCCCACATTCAACAAAACAAATACAAATTGCTTTTCACGCTATCATAATTCACTCCTTTCAATTCATTTGACTAAAAAGGAATTGAGAAATCTTTGAAAGCATTCCATTTTTCGAGATGCGCTATAAAAAACTAAAATCTAATTACATTTTCGCAGAATTATAAATATGTTTTGGAAGGATTAAAAAATTTCAACTATGTTTTGTTGAAACAAATCCCGGGAAAATTAATTCTATCGTATTGAAAAAGGAAGACATGATGCTATGCTCATCTAATAGGAGTAAAAGAAATTGATCAACACAATATATAAGTCTTCACTTTCAGTGTAATGAAAATATACAGTATTCCAATTTATCAATGTTGTATTAATACTTTTTTACTAAAAGAGGGGAATTTATTTGAGGAATTGGAAAATCGGAATTGATATGTACCAGAAACTAATTCCTGTACAGATAAATTTAATATTACACTACTGATGACGCGTGCATCAATAACTCTCCCATACATATCAAACACCTCTAGTCGATCATAGTATAAAGTATGCCCCTGATTAATTTCAATGTTATTCATTGCAGGGTTTGGTGATAATTTTATTTTTTCATTTTCTGTTTCAGTTATTCCGGTACAGGGATCAACGTAAATGGAAATGCTAACGGGTAGAGAAGAGCATCCAATAGTATCCATGTACGAATAGGAAACAGTATAAGACATACCGGGTGTTAAGGAAGCAGGATTGAACTGATTACTTGAAACGCCTGGACCTGTAAATGTACCACCGGCAGGTGTCGCCTGCAGAGATCCCACCTGATTACTACAAAGCGTATCAGGATTCAGTGCTGCACTAAAAACCGGAGGAGTAACATAGTGAGGCTTTATTAATACTCTGGTTGAAGAAAAGCATCCTCCAAAAGCAGAGGCCGGCAATGAGACAAAATACCAACCGGGAACTTTAACATAGATGGAGTCATTTGTTGCACCATTACTCCAAACAAAACCGGGAACGGTATCAGAAATATACAATAAAACACTATCGCCGGGGCATAAATAATTATGGGGTAAAATGGGGTAAACAGGGACGATACTATTCAACGTCACACCAATGTCCGAACTATACTTATTGTTAAAAGCCAGATCCGGTTTCTGATCATTATTGAAATCTTCCACCACAAATGCTGCGGAAACTGAGCCCGATGCAAGGAAAATCGGTGGATTTAAAGTCGAACTTGAAATATCAAATAGACGCACATTGAAAAATCCGGGATAACTATTTGTGATAAGATCATTATACCCATCGAGATCAATATCTGCAATCGCCAAATGATAAGGAGAAACAAAAACGGGCAAAGTACCACCACTTGTTAATGTCCCTGTACCATTGCCATAATATAACACTACCCTACCCTGTGGATTACAGGAATAATCAGTAAAAGCAACATCCAAATGACCATCATTATTAATATCGCCACATGCCACTGCACCCATTGCTCCATTCGTACAATTGAATAAGGTTGAACCAATCGAAAAAACACCATTACCATTATTCAAATATAAACTTCCACTGGTATTGTTGGTGGTAAAAGCAATATCATCACTTCCATCTCCATTAAAGTCACCTACACTCATTCCAATTGCGTTACCGGCAGAAGGAGGTATTGTACTGCCTTGTGAAAAGGTTCCATTGCCGTTATTTATTAGAAATTTAATTGAACCATTTGAATTATAAGCAATGTCAGGTATAGTATCATTGTTAAATTTACCCGCCACCATAGCATATACCCAGGTAAAACCGGGGGCGGCAATTATAACCGGAGGAAGAAAATTACCATTTCCCTGACCACTTAATAAAAAGAATTTTTGTGTATTATCGGCCACGATCACATCTAAATTTCCATCATTGGTAAAATCCTCCAACAGTACAGGGGAAGTATAAGTTCCTGAAGGAAGAATGGCAAACTTTCCTGCACTTGAAAAAGCCCCCGATCCATTGTTTAGATGAACCAGCACCGTATCATGACCATAGGTTACCAAATCTTTGAATCCATCTCCATTTACATCGCCTGTAGCGAGAGTTTCCAGGTCCAGCCCGGTAGCATGGCCTGAATGGAGGTACTCACTTCCATTAAACAGACTATTTGCCTTTCCCATCAACATAGAAATATAGCCATTAGCCCCCGAGCTAGCAACTAAAATATCCTCAAATCCATCTAGATCCATGTCTTTCAAAGCCACATACCCTGCCCCACCTGTACAGACATATTCATTCAAACTTAATACACCATTTACGTTTTTAATCACAGCAACGTTATAATTCCATTGCGAAGGCATGATTACCTCCGGATACTGATCCTGTTCCAAATCGGCTACAATGATATCATCCGGATTCAGATATTCACCCACGTCAACCTGCGTAATTACCTGACTTGTATTAATTATATTCCCAGAAGCATTCCGGTAATGAACGGTAACATCAAATGCATTCCCGGCAATGACATCTATAAATGAATCATTATTCATATCTGTCAAATAAAGAACATGCACCAGACTGATTACCGGAAATGGTAATCCTGCACTTTGCGAAAAGGTACCGTTACCGTTCCCAATGAGAGGAGTTAAAATGCCTAAGTCAGTAACTAAAATATCAGGAATGGTATCATTGTCCCAAAATCCAACGCAAACGGCATCGGGATTATAGGGCAGTGAAATGGTTTGTGCTGAAAAGTTTCTGACTCCGATATTCATGAAAATTGTTGAAGTATTCGTATAAGATATTATCATTACATCGTTGAATCCATCATTATTCATATCTTCCACAAACATTTTCCCAACGCCAAAATAATTACCTAAATTGTAAAGCGAATCAGCAAATGTGCCATTGCCCTGGTTATATAAAATACATAAACTACCCCCTAAAGTAATAACTACGATATCTTCAAAACCATCGTTATCCATATCTGATACAATCAAATCATAAACACTGGAACTTCCAATACTTTGCGTTGTATTAGATGAAAATCCCCCTACACCATTACTTACTTTAATATGAACACCGGTGCCCATCCCTATTGCAATGTCGGGAATGGCATCAGGTGATAAGTTTCCGGCGTCAATCCCTTTCAAATAGGGAAACCCGATATTTACTCCATAGTATATTGGATTATCACTGAAACAAATCTGTGCATGTGATTGACAATTTTGAACGATAATTAAAATAAAGATTAATTTTATTGCTTTCATACTTTATTTTTTACAGTTTTTAAATACTATCGATTGTTGTAAATATTATCTTTAAACAGTTGCTTTCTTTAAATTACTTTGACTACTTGTAAACCCCACATTTTATTCTAATATCATCTATTAATAAGGCAGTCTTATCAAAGTCTGATCGCAAAATACGGGTAATGAACAGAAATCAAAAATATAGGAAATAAAGCATATTGTAAAACATTTACTTCAATGTCAATATCCAATGGACGTAAGTCTATCATCTTTCAAAGAAAAACTTACGAATCACCTGATTATTTACTACATTCGGGAACTGGAATTCTTCGACTAGTTATTATCCTATGCTTCTCATTGCTAAAACCTTCGCCGGGTGCGAAGAAATACTTGAACAAGAACTTCTAGCCCTTGGCGCTGAGAATACAAATATTTTAACACGCGCTGTTCAGTTTGAAGGGGATTTAGCATTGATGTATAAAGCGAACTTGCATTGCAGAACAGCTTTAAGAATTTTAAAACCCGTTTTTACTTTTGAAGCGATCGATGAAGACATGCTTTATAATGAAATAAAAAACATCGACTGGACCGAGCACTTTTCACTCAATCAAACTTTTGCGATCAATGCAACACTGAATAATTCTAATTTAACGCATTCACTGTACGTAGCCTTAAAAACCAAGGATGCTATCGTCGATCAATTTAGAGATAAGTTAGGTGATCGACCCAATGTGGACATTGAATTTCCTGATTTCAGAATTCACCTTCACATTTATGAAAATAATTGTACGCTTTCCTTTGATAGCTCGGGTGACTCTTTGCATAAAAGAGGATATCGTGATTACACCAATATTGCACCCATCAACGAGGCCTTAGCTGCAGCTTTAATTATTTTGAGTGATTGGGATCGTAAAATGCCACTGGCCGATTTTATGTGCGGCAGTGGAACTTTATTGATTGAAGCGGCCTTGTTAGCCCTTAATATAGCTCCTAACAAACAAAAAGATTGGTTTGGATTCCAAGGGTGGAAAGATTATGATAAAGCTCTATGGAAGCAGATTTATGATGATGCTATCAAAGCGGAATTAAAACCCAATGGATTAAAATTGTATGGATCCGATATCAGCGGTGCGGTACTAGCCAAAGCAAAACAAAATATTGATCATGCTGGATTAGCGGATGTGATTCAATTGCGTAAATGTTCTTTCGAAAAATTTAAAACTCCTACCGACGAAGGAATGATGATTTGTAATCCCCCCTACGGATTGCGCATTGAACCCAAAGATATTTTAGCCATGTACCAAGGATTTGGCGACGCCATGAAACAAAATTTCAAAGGCTGGACATGCTGGTTCCTCACCGGAAATTTAGAAGTTGCTAAACATATTGGCTTACGTCCATCGCGAAAAATGGTGATGTACAATGGTCCGATTGAATGCCGGTTTTTGAAGTTTGAGATTTATGATGGAACGAAAAGGCGGGATAAGAGTTTGTCGGTTGAGTAAAACTTTTAGTGAAATATAATTTATTTCTTTGATCGTGAATAGGGCTGCTAGCTTCTAGCTGCTGGATTTTTTTTTCGAATTGGAAAGTAATTTATATTACGAAATGTTTTTTTCAACCTGCCTGCAGCAGGCAGGCACTAGAGGCACAAGAGGTCACTAAGTGCATTATAGTTTATTCTCTTGTGATCTTTTGTGTGCTCTTGTGCCTCTAGTGTTAAAAAATATTTTATCTAAACTATAAATACAATATACCAATAAAAACATAGAAGCCAGTCGCGAGGCTTCGCGACTAGAAGCCCGAATCCTCTATCGAAGCTGTTGCATATTCCTCTAATGATGAACTATCAACTATCGCTTCACTCTTTGAAGCTAACTCCCTTTGCAATTCTTTTGACGTTTTCGTACTTCCATCATGGCTCCAACCCGGTGCTTTGAAAATATAATTCAATTTATGCTGCAGGTTATTGGTTTTGCTAACATCATGAACAATATTACTAAACTCATGCGTAATACTTTTCACCGCATGATAGGGTTGTTGTGGCATGGTTGTAATTCCAAACCTTACAGGCTCCTCTTCTACTTCGGCTTGGTAAGTTCCAAATAGTTTATCCCAAATGATTAATACCATGCCCATGTTTTTGTCGAGGTACAATACGTTGCTGGCATGATGAACTCTGTGATGCGATGGACTCACAAATACAAATTCAAACCAATCGGGCAATTTCTTTATATACTGCGTGTGCACCAACACACCGTACACTTGGGTTAATGAAAACATAAATAGAATATCAATGGGATGAAATCCAAAAAAAGCAATCGGAATAAAATACACAAAACGATATAATGGCTGCAACACGGATGATCGAAACCCTGTACTTAAATTAAATTCAGGAGAGGAATGATGCGTTATATGAACCGCCCAAAAAAATCGACTACTATGATCTACTCTATGTTCCACATAAAAAGCCAAATCTTCCAGTAAAAACAATATTCCCCAATAAATAAAAGGTTGGTGCGGTGCTTCTAATAGTTTATAATCATAAGCTAAAAAAAGAACCATTAAATAAACGCCTCTAAAAACCAAATCGACCGTTGAATTTACCAATGTCATGTATACATTCATCACCGTTTCTTTCACGGAGTAAAAAGCTTTCATGTGCCAATTACTCATGAGCACTTCAAATAAAATAATCAGGCTATATACCGGTAAAGAAAATAATAATAAATATTTTTCAGCAAGTGAAATCATTTCTTTAATCTATGAATCGTTGGGATTAATTTTTCTTTACTAGGATTGTGTAGGATGAGGTTTTCCTTGCATGACCGCAAATATATGCAAGAGGTGTGGAAAGATGGCGTCCATACTTTCTTCAGCACCGCGAGTAGAACCTGGCAACGTAAGCACAACCGTATCACCAATCATTCCTGCAATTCCTCTACTTAACATCGCATAGGGAGTACGATTTTGTCCATAACTTCTCGCAGCCTCCATGATGCCTGGAATCTCACGATCTAATAAGGGTTGAATCGCTTCTGGACTTACATCACGATCAGACAATCCTGTTCCACCCGTTACAATAATTAAATCGAAATGATTCGTTGCTAATGCTTGTACAGTTGAAGCAATTAATTCTTTGTCGTCAGGAATGATGGAATATGAAATATCATCAATATTTAATTCATTTAATTTTTGAATAATTGCTTTTCCTGCCTTGTCTTCTTTTTTGCCACTGGAGATGGTATCAGAGCAAACAACAACGGCTGCTTGCAATTCAAAATTCAATTCATTTTTAAAATCGCTTTTTCCACCTTTTTTGGAAACTAATTTAATGGTAGAAATCTCTACCCCTTTATCTATGGGTTTTAGCATATCGTACACCGTTAGTGCTACTACAGAGGCTCCGTGCATCGCTTCTACTTCCACTCCGGTTTTATAAATAGTATGTACTTCCACTTCGATATGCAGTTCCATCTCCTTTAATTCATACCTTACTTGAGTATATTCAATCGGCATAGGATGACAATCAGGAATCATCTCACTGGTTTTTTTCACAGCGAAAAGTCCAGCTACGCGTGCGCATTCCAATACATCACCCTTGGGAACATATTTATTTTGGATGGCTTCCATCGTCTCCAACTTACTTACTTTCACAATGGCTGATGCAATCGCTTTCCGTAAAGTAGAATTTTTATGCGTGATGTTGATCATACCTTCTCTTTATACTTTCCTTTACTCTTACGAATATTAACAGCTACAATTTTATACTCAGGACACATCGCTTCTGAATCTCGCTCACTACTCGTAATCATATTGAGTGTTAAATCTGGAAAATGAAAAGTAGTACTTAATACCCCTTGTTTTACTTCGTCTGTAATTCTTGCTTTAATATCTACTTTTCCTCTCGGCGATTCTACACAAACCATATCACCTTCTTCAATAAAATGTGTAGCAGCATCTTGAGGATGTATCATAATTACATCTTCCGTTAAGATATCTACATTGCCAGTTCTACGAGTCATGGTTCCTGCATTGTAATGCTCCAATTCACGATTGGTGGTAACAATGTATGGATACTGTTTTCCATTTTTCACTAACTCTTCCGATTCTTTCCAATCGAAATAATGGAATTTTCCTAAGCCACGTTTAAAGGTATCGATATGTAAAATTTCAGTATCCGTTCCATCCGGTAAAACAGGCCACTGTTTTCCATTCTCTGCTAAATTCTGCCACGTTACTCCTGCGAAGAAAGGAACGATCTTCGAAATTTCTTGTAACATCGTATCCGGATCATAAGGTGCTTGTGGATAACCCATCTTGTTTAAAATATCAACCATGATATCACCATCACTTTTTGTTCCAGCAATGGGTTCAACCACTTTTTGAACTCTTTGAATACGTCGCTCGCCATTGGTAAATGTTCCACTTTTCTCGAAAAAAGTAGCAGCCGGTAAAACAACATGCGCATAATGACAAGTTTCAGTCATGAATATTTCTTGCACAACCAATAGTTCTAAATTCTTCATGGCCGCAATCACAACCGAAGTATTGGGATCGGTTTGCACTAAATCTTCACCCATCAACCACATTGCTTTTAAATTGCCTGCGATGGATGCATCATACATTTCAGGAATCTTCAACCCTTTACCAATTGGAATTTTTCTTCCGTAAAAAGATTCATACAATTTATTTATTTCTGGATCGTACGAATTCAAATAACCAGCACCTTGATGTGGTTGACAACCCATATCCGCTGCCCCCTGCACATTATTTTGTCCGCGCAACGGATTTACTCCAACTCCTCTTCTTCCGATATTTCCAGTGATCATGGCTAAATCTGAAATCAACATCACCGTGTAAGATCCTTGGCTATGTTCAGTTACTCCTAAGCCATGATACGACATGGCGTTTGGCGCCTTTGCATAAGCCATCGCCGCTTCCTTTACTAAATTACGATCAACACCCGTAATCTTTTCCATTTGATCAATATCGATACTTAAAATTTGTTTTTTAAAATCGTCATATCCTTCCGTTCTACTCTCGATAAATTTTTTGTCTTCTAATCCTGATGAAGCAATATAATACAACATCATATTCAGCAAAGCGACATTGGTTCCAGGTTTCAATTGTAAATGATGCGTTGCATATCGTGCAATTTCTGTACGTCGAGGATCAATGACGATGGTCGTTTTTCCTTTCATCGCAAATTGCTTCAACTTCGCACCCGTAACTGGATGTGCATCGGTTGGATTTGCACCAATGATCATGATGGCATCGGTATAATTTAAATCAACGACCGAATTGGTGGCAGCACCAGTACCAAAGGCACGTTGCATTCCCATTGCGGTTGGAGAATGACAAACACGAGCACATGAATCAATATTATTAGTACCAATGACAGCACGGAAAAATTTCTGCATCAAATAATTTTCTTCATTTGTACATCGTGCTGAAGAAATTCCACTGATCGAATCAGGTCCGTGGATTGCTTTAATTGACGTTAATTTATCAGCAATATAATCGTATGCTTCATCCCATGAAGCTGGTTCTAGCTTTCCATTCTTGCGAATGAGCGGAGTCGTGAGTCGATCGGCATGATTATAAAACGAAAATGCATAACGTCCTTTCAAACAAGTATGCCCTTGATTTACTTCAGCATCAAATGGAGCTTGAATCGATTTAACTTTTCCATCAACTACAGCTACATCCAAATTACATCCCACACCACAGTAGGTACAAATCGTTCTTACTTTTTTATCAGCAACTATCGACTTCGATTCAAACACATCAGAAATTGCAGAGGTAGGACAAGCTTGAGCACAAGCACCACAACTCACACAATCTGATTCAAAAAAATTATCGTTAAAACTTTTTACAATATGACTATCGAATCCACGACCTGCCATACTTAATACCATCTCACCCTGTACTTCATCACACGCACGAACACATCTTCCACAATTAATACACTTCGAAAAATCGGAAGTCATGTAAGGATGCGATAAATCTTTTTTCTTATCCAAATGATTCTTTCCAGCAGGATAACGAACATCTCGAATGCCCACCTTTGCTGCAACCGTTTGTAACTCGCAATTATTATTTACTTCGCACGTGAGACAATCGAGTGGATGATCGGTTAACACCAACTCAATTATATTCTTACGCAATCTCTTTATTCTTTCCGAATCTGTATAGATGAATGAGCCAGCCATCACTGGAGTATGACATGAAGCTTGTGCCTTCGCAGGACCATCCTTCACAAGTGCAACATCAACACTACAAACTCTACACGCACCAAACGGATCAAGATTAGGCGCATCACAAAGTGTGGGAACAATATCCTTCCCAATATGTCGACGCACGAAATTTAAAATCGTTTCTCCGTCTTGGACATCAAACAACTGATCGTTGATATATGCTGTTTTTCCCATGATCTTATTTTTTGAAGTAAGGAGCTAGTTCTGCATCAAAATATTTCAATGCATTTTTTACAGGCAAAGGCAATCCGCCACCTAAAGCACAAAGAGAACCGGTCTCTAAAGTTTCTAAGAGATCATCCATCAATTGACGATCCATTTTATATTCAGTATTTCTAGCTTTATCAATCATTTCGTACCCACGTGTACTTCCGATACGGCAAGGAAAACATTTTCCACAACTTTCGTGCGAAGTAAATCGAAATAAATGTTCGATGTAATCAATCAATGGATAATCTTCAGGAATGCAAACAACGGATGCATGTCCCAATAAAAATCCTTCCTTCGCAAACGAATCAAAATCTAAAGTAAGACTATCAATCTTTGCAATAGGAACCAATCCACCTAAAGGTCCACCAATATGCATGGCTTTAATAGGATGTCTGAATCCACCACCCAATTCATCGATGATCACTCGCAATGGTGTTCCCATGTCGGCCTCATAAATTCCAGGTCTATTAAAATGACCATCCAAAGAAATTAATTTAGTTCCTGTAGATTTTGGAGTACCAATACTTGCATATTTTTTTCCACCCTGCTGCATGATGAATGGCAGATTGGCTAATGTCTCCACATTATTTACAACAGTAGGTTTATTAAACAAACCTTTTTGTGTAGGATAAGGAGGACGCACACGCACTTCTGGACGTTGTCCTTCAATAGACGACAACAATGCAGTTTCTTCTCCGCAGATATACGCTCCTTTGGCTTTGATCACTTTAAAATCAAAATTGAATTTTGTACCGAGAATATTATTTCCCAAAAACTTTTTATCGTGCAACATTGCAATGGCATCCGAAATAATAGTTACTGATTCAGGATACTCACCTCGAATATACACCACACCTACAGAAGCTCCAGTAATATATCCTGCGATCATCATGCCCATCAACAAAGCATGCGGACGTTGCTCCATCACATAGCGATCGGAGTAGGCACCGGGATCGCCTTCATCCGCGTTGCAAACGATAAACTTAATATCATCTTCCACATTTCTACACGACTCCAACTTAAATGCCATTGAAAATCCAGCTCCACCTCTACCGCGCAAACCAGAATCCTTCAATTCAGCTAAACAAGCTAACGGATCGGTTGCGAGTACTTTTTCATAAATTTTATAATAATCTTCAACCGGTGGTTGCGCAATTGTCAAGATGGGAGTACCAATACTTCCAACATGATACACCTCCTTAGTGTGGTGATCTTTCTTACAAATTGAATCAATCGAATCAATATCACTTCCCGAATAATTAGTTCCATTCACATGAAAAGCAGAATTCTCATGACAGCGACCTAAACAACACATCTCACCTACTTCCTGCGCGCTAAACTTTGATCTAAGCTTCGTTTTTAATTCTGTTTGTGTCCCTGCAGTTAAACAAGCGCTGCCATTGCATACGTACACTTTCTTTCCTTTATTCTCGGGACGCAAAAAATCATAAAAACTAACGGTACCGTATACCGTCGATTTTCCCACCAGGAATTCATCGCAAAGTTTGGCCATTTCATCCAAATCAGGCGTTCCTGTTTGAACAGCGGCATTTCCTAATTCTTCGAAAAGATTTCTTTCGAGTCCTTTCCTTCTGGCGAGATCACTTAAGTTTTTCGACATTGTAATTCTATTTTTCCAATTGCATCATTCTTTCAGAATGCGTGTACACGGTTAATTTATCATTTCTACAAAAAGCAAGCAATGTCATTCCTGCTTGATCGGCAGTTTCAACCGCCAATGTAGAAGGTGCGGATACAGAGCCGATGAAAGGGATTCCAGCTACCAAGGCCTTGCTCACAATTTCGTATGAGATTCGACCGCTCACGGTAAGGAACTTTGCATGATTTAATTTTCCTTGGTAAATCAAAGAGCCTATCACTTTATCGACAGCGTTGTGTCGACCAATATCTTCCTTCACCACCAACATTTCTCCTTGCAAATTAAAAGCTGCGGCGGCATGTGTACCCCCGCTCTGATCAAATGCTGATTGATGATTTCTCATCTTCTCAAACATTTTCTCCACGATGGATGCATCTAAAATTCCATCTTCCTGCAAAGAAGAAATAGTAGAAATATCATCCAATTCCGTTTTCCCACAAATGCCACAAGAAGAAACCGAAGTCATACTTCTAGTTCCACTGAACTCCTTTAATAAATTTTCTTCTGGAATTTGTACATTCATCTTTATCGGATATCCATCAACGTTAGTTTCCACAATATTTAAATAAGGATGAACTTCAAGATCCTGATAAATTCCTTCAGTAAAAAGCAAGCCACGCACCAAATCGGATTCACTTCCGGGTGTATGCATAGTTATAGTGAAAGGAACTTCATTGATCGAAATACTCAACGATTCTTCCAACGCCAAAAGGTCCTGCACAGGGGAAAAACTCCCTTGTTTGTAGAACATTCCATCATAGCGTTTTTCTTCCATCTTTACTTTTTAAGATAATCCAGTAATATGTCCTTCATTATCGATATCCATTCCTTCCGATGCTGGAATAGCAGGGAGACCTGGCATACGCATAATGTTACCCAATATAGGAACAACGAATCCAGCCCCAGCAGCCAATTCAAATTCACGAACATTCACCACAAAACCAGTGGGTCGACCAATTCTCTTTTCATCATCGGAAAAAGACATTTGTGTTTTCGCTACACAAATGGGAAGATGATTATATCCCAATTCAATGTATTCTTTCAGTTGTGTTCTTGCTTTTCCACTATAAGTAACATCATTGGCGCCATAAATTTGCGTAGCTACCATTTTAATTTTCTCCTCAATAGAAAGGCTCATATCATACAAAGGATGATAATGATTTACCCCACTCTCAATCGATGCAACCACAGCTCTAGCTAAGTCCATGGTGCCTTCGCCACCAAACTCCCATCCACGAGAGATGACGGCTTTCACCCCTTCGGCTGCACATTTTTTAATAATAAAGTTAACTTCTTCGTCTGAATCACTAAAGAAACTATTGATAGCAACTACAGGAGTCAAACCAAACTTTTTACAATTCTCAATATGCTTTTCTAAATTTTCAATTCCTTTTTCCAAATACTGCATATTGGGTGTATTGTATTCTGCTTTCTTAGCTCCACCATGGTGACGCAATGCACGAACGGTAACCACCAACACCATAGCAGCAGGTTTTAATCCAGCAATGGGACATTTAATATCTAAAAATTTCTCTGCACCTAAATCGGCACCAAATCCAGCTTCAGTCACTACATAATCACACAACGATAATCCCATTTTTGTAGCTACGATGCTGTTAGTACCTTGAGCGATATTGGCAAAAGGTCCACCGTGAATGATAGCAGCATTTCCCTCTAATGTTTGCACTAAATTAGGTTTAATCGCATCTCTCAACAACAACGCCATGGCACCTTCAGCTTTCAACTCGCGAGCATACACCGGTTTTTTATCGTAGGTATATCCAACAAAAATATTTCCTAAACGTTTTTTCAAATCATCAATATCTTTTGAAAGACAAATGATGGCCATCACTTCCGACGCTGCAGTAATATTAAATCCATCTTCACGTACAACACCATTTGCTGAGCCACCAATACCTACGATGATATGACGCAATGCACGATCATTCATATCCATCACCCGTTTCCAACTCACTGTGCGCGGATCGATATTTAGATTTCGAGTTTTAGATTGAATATTATTATCAATTAAAGCAGCTAATAAATTATTTGCTTTTTCAATGGCTGCAAAATCGCCTGTAAAATGGAGATTAATATCAATCATTGGAATCACTTGTGAATAGCCACCGCCAGCAGCTCCACCTTTCATACCAAATACGGGTCCGAGGGAAGGCTCTCTCAATACCACTGCCGACTTTTTCCCAATTTTATTAAGTCCGTCGCTCAAACCAATGGAGACCGTAGTCTTCCCTTCACCTGCTGGAGTTGGACTCACGGCAGAGACCAAAACTAGTTTTCCGGCAGCCACTTTCTCGTCATTTATCATCGATAACGGGAGCTTGGTCTTATACTTCCCGTATTGCTCGAGCAAGTCCAAATCGATATCTAATCCACGAGCTATATCTCGAATCGATTTAATATCAGCACGCTGTGCTATTTCAAGGTCAGTTAAATTTTCAGTTGTTATCATATTCGACATTAAATCTATTTATTTTCTTTCCAAATATAAGAGTCATCATTGAGAATTTCCTTTCCCCAAACCGGAACTTCAGATTTTATTCTTTCCACGATCTCTGCGCAGGCTTCTTGGGCTTCCTTTCGATGGGGTGAGGAGGTAAAAACGAAGAGGCAAATTTGACCCGCTTCTACCCTACCCAAGCTATGATAAATATGCATGCAGGACAATGGATACTTAGCAAAAATAGCTTCTCGGATCTCGTGAACGATCTCTTCAGCCATAGGAACATAACTTGTATAATCAATTGCTAATACTTCTTTATCGTTAAGCACATCAGCACGCACTTGTCCTAAAAAAATGCTATGTGCACCTACATTTGTTTTGCTTTGATGATTTGCAATTGACGATGCTATAAATTCGGGGGAGATGGGTCCCACGACGAAAGCATTTTGTTTCTTTTTTTCTGTCATAATCAATCATTTTAAATTGAATATTAATAGTTCTTAACTACACAACAAATTCTTTCATTGCTTCACTACAAAAAGCTTTGTAATCAAATTGCTCAAACTCGACGATTGTAGATGGAATATTACTTGATACATTTTTCTCAACTTCGAATGTATTTGCATCATACGTCGACAAATTGAGCAAAAACAATTTATTCGCTAAACAATTTTCAAGATTAGTAATGATTTTTATCACTTCATTAGCTTGAAGCACACCAATTGTTCCCGGTAAAACTCCCATGACACCCAACTCTTCACAAGTTGGAACTTCTCCTTTGGTAGGTGGATATGGGAAGATGTCTCTATAACTGGTAGAGAAAATATTTTCTTGTTTTAAATTAAAAACAGCTAATTGTCCTTGCTCACCATAAATGGAACCATAAACCAGTGGCTTTTCAAGTATGACACATGCATCGTTTAACATATATCGTGTTGCGAAATCATCCGAACAATCAACGATCACATCCCAATTCCTAATAATATCGATTGCATTCTTATTATCGATATAAAAAGGAAAAATTGAAAAATTAGCAGAAGGATTCAAATGCATGAGCTTCTCCTTTGCACATTCTACTTTTAACTTACCAAGATCCGATTCATAAAATAAAATTTGTCGTGGCAGATTTGATTTCGAAACCACATCACCATCTACAATTCCAATATTTCCAACTCCAGCGGCTACAAGATACTGTAAAGCAGGGCAACCGAGACCACCAGCACCAATGACCAACACTTTTGCATCGATTAATTTCTGTTGACCTTTCACACCTATTTTGGGAAGTGAAATCTGACGTTGATATTTTTCGAAGTCCATTATATTCTAATTATCCACCTGAGAAAGGTGGCAACAAAGCAATTTTATCGCCCTCTTTAATAAGTACATCCTCACTTGCAATTTTATTATTGATTGAAATTGCAAATTGAACTTTTCGAATGGAAGGATATTTATTTTCAAGTTCACTCTTTAACGTTTTCACATCCAATGGTACTGACCAAACTAATTCATCAGTGCCAATTACCTCTTCCAACTTTCCAAACACTTTCAATTTCACTTCATCCATTTTTCTGCTTTCAACAATTCATCGGGAGAATTAATATTTAGAAAAGCATGTTCATTCGCACTTAAATCTTTTTCTGCACTCAATAATTTATAATTAAATTTCTCAATCAATGTTTGCAATTTAAATTCTCCAGCTACCATACTTTGTTTCCATTTTTCACAGATTGACTTAGAATATACACCAACTAGAGGCTCCCAATATCCATTCGACTCTGGTATACAAATTTCGTAATCTTTTGTCAGACTTAAAATACGCAAAATAAGAGTAGAATCAACAAAAGGAGTATCGCAAGAAATGACAAAGTTCTGATTCACAGTCGAATGTTCAAGGGCAGAAAAAATTCCAACGGCTGGCCCTTTGCCCATATTCAAATCAGGTACCATGGGAAAGGAGAATTGCTCATACTGCTTATTCGAACTCACGATGAAAATTTGGTCCACACAAGGCTTCAAATTATCGATCACATATTCAACAATCATTTTGTCATTTAGCATTAATAATCCCTTGTCTGTTCCCATTCGAGAACTCTTTCCGCCTGCCAAAATATATCCATTTCTTTGTTGATTCATCACCCTGTAAAGATCAATTTATAAACGGCAATCACCAAAACAAAAGCCAGTACTTTCTCCAACCTGTTTTTATTCCATTTTGATGCGCCAAAAAAAGCGCCTGTAAATCCACCAATCATTACTACTCCCACCAAAATACCCATATTCAAATCCAACTGCATCCCCACCATTTTTTGTCCGAAAATTCCTGCAAGAGAATTCACCAGAATAAAAAGTGCCGAAACGGCTGCCGTTTCTTTCATCTTTGCCCAGCCAAAAAGTAAAATTAGTGGACTCAAAATTATTCCGCCTCCTATACCAATCAAACCACTAAAAAATCCGATAATAGCACCAACCAACAACAAAAAAACAAAAGAAGGATTCACTAAATCATCTCGTTCCTTCATCTTTAACAAACCCGACAAAGTCAAGATGGGAACACATAAAACTACTCCTAAAATCATTTTATAAAGATGCGCGTCCACCTCCATCATCCCACCTATAAAGGCAGCAGGGATTGAAGCAATCGCCAGCGGAAGAAATAAATTTTTTCGAAAAAATCCTTCCTTATAAAAATGATAAAACGACAATCCAGAAACAAAAACATTCATCACCAGCGCAGCGGGACGAATTACATCTGGACTAAAAGAGAACAAGGTCATCAATGCAATATAACCACTTGCTCCACCGTGTCCGACACTAGCATATAAAAACGCTATGACCAACAACAAAACATAAAATAGGATTGGCCATTCCATAAAAGATCAATTTTTTATTTGCAATAACTTTACTTTATCTCCTTTAGAAATTACGCTTTCCTCCTCTCCCATTATTAACAAAACATTTGCATCAACAAAAGTATTCAATTTATAACTTTCTTGATCTTTTAAAATAGTTACGCCTTCAGAATGCTGTTCTGCCTTTAAAAAATTCGTCATTCCTGGTTTCTTAAAATACTCATTTAAAACATTAGAATTAACAAATTCACGTTTCGACTTACCCATAAATTTAAAAATAGCATCCGCCACATAAACGTGAAAACATGTTAAAACAGAAGCAGGATTTCCGGGGAGTCCGAAATAAACCTTATCTTTCTTTGTCCCGAAATAAATGGGTTTGCCTGGTTTCTGTTTTACTTTATGAAAATGTTTTTCTACTCGATGCTCAAGTAAAGTGGAAGCCACAAAATCAAAATCTCCAACAGAAACGCCACCCGTAAAAAGGATCATATCAGACTTCTTTTCTGCCTCCTTCAATTTTCTCTTCACATCTTTCTCATCATCCTTAGCAAACAAAATAATTTCAGGCGTGATTCCATAATTCAATAAACTTGCTGTTAATCCAAAAGAATTACATTCATATACTTGGCCGGGCTTCAGCTTTTTTCCTGGCGCTGTCAACTCATCACCAGTCACGATGATGCCTATACGAGGTTTTGCAAAAACTTTTAACTTTGCTATTCCGATAGACGCTAAAAATGCAATACTGCCAGCAGAAATCACTTCTCCTTTTTTCAAAACAACTTTCCCTGCTTTTACATGAGATGCTTTCTTTCGTATATTTAAACCTACAATAGCCGATGCATCCAAAATAAAAACCTGATTGCCTTTCACCTCTACTTTCTCCTTCATCACAACACAGTTTGCCCCTGATGGAATTGGTGCACCTGTAAAAATTTTAGCTGCTTCTTGTTTTTTCAATTTCAAATCCGATGTTTTTCCCGCTTGAATCATTGACGTTAGTAAAAGCGGTGACTTCTTATCCCACGTCATAAAATTAAAAGCGAAACCATCCATTGCCGATTGATCGAAAGGAGGCGCATCTACTTTTGCATTTACACTTTCTGCTAAAACATAATGAAGACAATCAGACAACTTCAAACTAATTACCTTTCCTCTCAGAGTATTTTTAATCACCAATCGACGAGCATTCTCGAATGAAATCATGGTATTTTTTTTGCATTTATCCACCAATTGAAATCATAGAACGATTATCAATAGTTTCTGCTGAAATGTTTGCGAGGTCACCCATCATTTGTCCACCACGGGCTGCTTTTTTCTGACAAACGCATTGCTGAATGATGGGAACTAGATCCTCTCCATTTCTAAGTGCAGAAAGAATATCTGCTTCACCCTTTGAAAACAAACAATTCTTCATTTTTCCATCGGATGTTAAACGAAGGCGGTTACATGAATCACAAAAAGGTTCGGTCATGGTACTTATAATTGCAAAAGTTCCTACATGATTATCCACGCTAAAATTTCTAGCGGTATCATTCGGTCGATCTGTTAATTTTTGAAATTGAAAATTTTGTTTAATTAATTCAAGAATCTCATCAGAAGAAAAAACTTGTTGCTGATCCCAACCATTGCCGGTAAATGGCATAAACTCAATAAAACGAACATGGAGATTTGCATTCTTCGTCATCTTAATAAATGCGGGAATCTCGAGGTGATTCACATCCTTCAGCACCACCATATTTAGCTTTACATGAAATCCACGATCAAGCAATAACTGAATATTATCTACAACTTTACTAAAATGCTTACGCTGCGATAAAATTTCAAAAGTAGTGGCATCTAAAGAGTCGAGACTTACATTAACGGAACGCAAACCGGTTTCCACAAACAAATCGATGAACTCATCCACCAGAACGGCATTCGTAGTTAGCGCCAACTGTATTGGGAATTTTGATAATCGCGAAATAATTTCTCTTACTTCCTTTCTGACCAATGGCTCACCACCCGTCAACCGAATTTTGGTTACACCTAAATCCACAAATACTTTAACGATGGAAATAATTTCATCCACGCTCATCATGGATCGGCTTGCTAAAAAACTTTCAGGAAGATCGAGAGGCATGCAATACAAACATCTCAAATTACACTTATCGGTAAGTGAAATTCTCAAATAATCATGTTTTCTATTGAAAGAATCGACTAGCATTTCTGTATTCCTTTCTACACTATAAAATATCCTACCTCAAAATTAACAAATTACTGTGACTTATGTAATTCAGCCTCCTCAGGTCGTTTCTTCTTCCATCTACGGTGACTCCATAGCCAATACTGTGGGGCCTCTAAAATATCTTTTTCGAGCATTTGAGTATGCAATTGAGTGATTTCCCCGAATTCAGTAGCAGAAGGATCATCCACCAAATTTCGAAACTCTACTTCGTAAAAACCGCGTTTTAATTTATGAATACAACAAAACACTACAGGATAATTATAATCTTTAGCAAACTTCTCTGCACCGAAGAGCACAGCGGTTTCTTGATTTAAAAAATTCATCCAGTAGGCTTTCTTTACATTTCCGGGTGATTGATCGGTACCAAAAATAAAGGTGGAAATTTCATGTTGTGTTTCATCGAACACTTTTTTCACGTCCTTGATGGCAATCATCCTCAATCCATATTTCCCTCTGGTGGCACGCATCTTCACATCAAAAAATTGATTTGACAAGGGCTTATAAATTGCGATGCTGTTATGTTTTATTGCATTGTCAATCGCTACGGCAAACAACTCCCAGTTATTAAAATGACCACCGGCCATGATTACACTCTTTCCTTCCTCAAAATACTTGTTCATCACTTCGGGATTCACAAATTTCATTCGTGCGAGCACTTGAGCTTCAGAAATAGAAAACACTTTTAAACTTTCCACGATAATATCACAGAAATGCGAATAAAATTTCTTTGCAATTTCGATATGTTCTTGCTTCGATTTATCAGGAAATGAGCGTTCAATATTTCCTACAATTACTTTTTTTCTATAGCCCAACACATAATAAAGAAGAAAAAACAAAAAATCTGAAACTCGATACAAAAGAATATACGGCAATGCCGAAATGGGCATTATAATTAGATAATAAAATACAGCTGAGATGAATCGATTGATCATACCTATAAAGTAGACCACAAAATTACAACTAATACTTCACCATTAGCAAATCACCTCTTAACCCATTCTTTAAGAGTACTCTCACCATGTAAGATTAGGAAGAAAGACTAGAAATATCTGTGGAACAAGTGCTTCATAAATTCTTGAATGAAAAAATAGAATCATCTTTTAAATCTAAAAAAAATCCTCTTTGCTTGCTTTAAATCTCCAAGAATCATGGAGACATCAAGTTGCAAAGAGGATTTAACTAAATCTTTACTTAAACAAATAAACTATCTAACGATAAGTCTAGAAGTTAATACCGATCCATTCACATTTACTTTTACTAAATACATTCCCGCTTTTAACCCGTTCAAAGGTATATTAAACACATTCTTGCCAGCTGAACCGTTAAATTGCTGAGAATACACTGACTTACCCAACATATCGAACATATCAATTACATACTTGGAAGAATTCTTTAAATTCACTTCCAATTGTGTTGATTGACTAGCTGGGTTTGGATAGATAGACATTGAAAATGCATCAGCAACCAATTCCTTAACAGTAGTAGTAATTCCATATGCACCACGATTTACGTTCAACACAGTACCAAGATCGGCATCTTGTAACATTCCGATTACACGGATATTGTTTTCATTCCAAGTAACTGGAATTGTTGTTGAGAAAGTGTAAGAATAAGTAGCACCATTAGATACTGTTGAAGGAACAGATCCAGTTTGACCTTCAAAACCACCCATAATATTTCTACCTACAAAATTATAAACCATCGATGAAAATGGAACAGGATCTGTCTCTGTTTGCCAGTTATGTCCAGCACCTACTAAAGCTTGATTATTAGTTTGAAAACTATAATAATTGGTTTGATTATAAGCTGCAGTTGTTCCAACCACGTCATCTTCTACTAAAACCGCATTCAATCTATAATTTCCAGTTAACTCAGCAGCGAATGTTGCCGATACAACCACATCTACTTGACGAGAAACAGAATTAAAATAAGCGCTTACACCAACATCTGCAGGAGATACATCATTAATTCTATTCAAATAACTAATTCCAAAATCTGTTGGATCCACATCGATATCCTTTCTATCAACAGCGCCACTCGGATAACCCGAAATCATTGTTCCCATTCCTGCATCATAAACAGCATCCGCCATTGGATCAGCATTATGCACAGCTACAATAATGGCAGAACCTGCATACACCGTATCAAACTGTTCAGTATAAACTGCACCACGTGGGCACCATCCACACCATGTTCCAGTACCTTCTTCCATCAACACTCTTTTTGTTGGCTGAAAAGAAAGACCTGTTACAACTGCATTCAATGTATCATCAGCATGAAATGCATCACCAGTAACATCAACCCAAACTTTTAATGGATAAGCAGCAGCAGTCGATACACTTAATGGAGTACTATGAATAAAAGTATAAGTAGTATTAGAAAGAATATTCAGGCTAGAAAGAGAATAAGTATACACTGTACCGTTAGATTCATACTTAATATCCATGTTTGTAATTGCGTTTGCTCCTAAATTCTGAACAACACCTTCTACAAATACAGAGCCTGGAGCAATTAGATATTTATCTACAGTCAATGTCTTTAATTTAGCTTGATCTGCCGCTTGTGTACCAAATATATACTCATAATAAGTGTTATCTGCTGGCGTTGCGTCAGCTGCGGCTACTGTAGCAAGTGCTGGAGATCCTGTGATAGGGAAAGCAGTAGTTGAATTTAATTGAATACCAGCAGAAACATTATATGCTAAATTATGTCTTTGATCAACAATATATATATTGTTCGTTGTTTCTTCAAGTACAATTGACCAATAGGTATAAACGCTTGCATTCGAAGTAGAATAAGAAGAGAACAACACCCAATATTGTCGATTAGGCGCCGTTCCAAACGTTTTTGTAACAATATTATCATTGGTACCTGTTCCTCGAATTCCTAAGATACAAACTGAATTATCAGGAATAGTTGCATTCGGTAAAGCTAACGTTGAATAAGCAGGAACCGTAACCGCACCAGTAGTAAATGTTAATACACCACTTGTAGAAACTTTACATTGAGTTACTGCACTTCCATTGAAATTAAATGTAAAAGGTAACGTTGCATTCGGCGACCAAGAAGGAGTTGCTGATGGACCCTTTAATACTGCCCAAGAAGCATCTAAACCACCACCAACTGGATACTCACTATCATTGTTTAGACCACCAGGATTCGTTCCCGCATTTTGATAAGGAACGTAATAATATTGTGCACTAGCAACAGTTGTTAATAATACAAACGCTGCAATTAAGTTGTAAAACTTCTTCATTTGATATTGTTTTAGTATTTAGATTGAATGACCAAAGATAAAAAATCTAATGGTTTCTATTTGATAAAGAATTTGTACTCATTAAATATCTTATCCCTAACAATCAATACATTACAATCCAAAAGCTAGAATTAAACAGAATACAATCAAACTGCAGATTCCATTTGTTCAAGAGGTAGAATCACAAACTATGTCAAAAAATCAACATCTCACTTTAGTCACCAAAATAAATACATGCCCTCAACTAGAATTTTGATATAATTATCTTTGACACAAATTAATGATTCTTCATGAAAAAGACTTATCCCTTACTCTTTGTTCTTCTCTGTTTATTTTACACACGACTTTCAGCACAAAGTTCAACAGATATATTTCAATCGATAAAAAAATTGGAAGTAACTACCACTGTCCTTTACATTGCTGCACATCCTGACGATGAAAATACTCGTCTGATCACATGGATGTCGAAGGAAAAACTATTCCGAACCGCATATATTTCCTTAACTCGTGGTGATGGAGGACAAAATTTAATAGGATCTGAATTAAGTGAAAACTTAGGGCTCATTCGAACAAGAGAATTAATGGCAGCAAGAGCCATTGATGGAGGAGAACAATTTTTTACGCGCGCCAATGATTTTGGTTATTCGAAAACTTCAGATGAAACTTTAGATTTTTGGGAAAAAGAAAAAGTGTTAGAAGACATAGTATATGTGATTCGAAAAATTAAACCTGATGTTATGATTTGTCGCTTCCCACCCGACAGCAGAGCGGGACATGGTCATCATAGCTCGAGTGCAATCTTAGCAAAAGAAGCATTTGATGCAGCCTCTGATGCAACGAAATTTCCATATCAAGTAGCGGAATTTGGAACTTGGCAAGTAAAAAGAATTTATTGGAACACATTTCGTTTTGGATCCAACAATACAATCACTGAACAACAACTAAAAATAGATGCAGGAGGATTTAATATTTTAGATGGAAAGAGCAATGGTGAAATAGCTGCAGAAAGCAGATCGCAACATAAGAGCCAAGGCTTTGGTGTTCCTAGTCAACGAGGAACGCAACTTGAATATTTTAGTCCTGTGGCGGGTGATACCTTGGTTTCCGATCCATTTGCCAACATTCCCTCATTATGGGAACAGTCTCCTTCCGGAAAAGCAATTTCAACATTACTACAAAAAATAATTAAAGAATACAACTTCCAAAATCCATCTGCTTCTATTGATCATTTACTAAAGGTTAGATCGCTTATTCGTAAAATGCCATCCAGTACCATACAAATTCAAAAATTAAAAGAAATTGAAAAAATAATTAAAGATGCTATTGGATTATGGACCTCGGCCTATTCCTACAAAGAAAGATATGCTGAACAAGATACCATTCACATTACATTGCAATCCATCCTTAGAAATTATCCGGAAGCAACTTTGAAAGTTAACAATGTGATTTATTCTGACTCATCCAATTCTATTTCACTCACAAAACAACTTTTCCAATCTAGAAAAATGGTTCTTGCTGGAGGTACAACCAACTCCCAGCCCTATTGGTTAAAAGAAAATCATCCCATAGGTGTGTTTACTATTCAAGATAAAAAAGAAATTGGAAAGCCCTGGAATGATTATCCAATGTATGTATCCGCCGAACTATATATTAAAAACGACACACTACTCATTCAAATACCAGTCGCTTACAAGGAGACCGATCCTGTGCGTGGCGAACTTATTCATCCGTTAATAATATCCCCATTATTAACAGGAAATATTTCTGAAAACACTTCTATTTTTACAAATGAACAACTTAAATCATACGAACTTAATCTGCAATACTGGGGAGCTACTGATACAACTATCACGATCCAATCCAAAATCTCGAATGATGATTGGAAGTCAAGTTTTAAAGATACCACGATACGTTTTAAAGCGAATTCAACTCCTATCACAATTCGATTTTCAATTCAACCGAATGGCGCAAATTCTAAGAATGGCCCTACTGCATTTAGTTTCAAAACAGGTAATGAAAAATCAAGTGTTTTACAAGGAAATACATCCATAAATTACAACCATATTCCAAGAATAACTTGGTTTCCGAAATTGCAAATCAATCTTCAGAAAGTAGATATCAAAATTGGCAGTAAGAACATTCTCTACATCAAAGGGGCCGGTGATGAAGTTGCTTCTTCGCTACGTAAAATTGGATATGTAGTGGAAGAAGTGAATGCTGTTGCGCTACATGGATTAGATCTTAAAAATTACGATGCCATCATCACTGGTATCAGAGCTTATAATACGGATGATGAACTGGCAAATTTATATCAACCACTATTTAAATACATGGAAGAGGGAGGAACATTTATTGTTCAGTATAACACCAATTCCAATTTACATCCATCTACCTTTAAAACTCCATTTCCCTTTTCCATCAGTAGAAATCGTGTTACTGACGAGATGGCTAGAGTAACTTTCACACAACCTAATGATCCCATTTTTAATTCGCCGAATAAATTGTCGGAGAAAGATTTTGAAGGATGGGTGCAAGAACGAGGACTTTACTTCGCCAATAAAATTGACAGTAATTACACCAACTTGATTTTAATGAATGACAAAGATGATCAACCACAAGAAGGAAGTTTAATTCGTTGTCAATATGGAAAGGGAAAATACATCTACACTGGACTTTCATTTTTCCGTCAACTTCCTGCTGGTGTTACAGGTGCTTATAAATTATTTGCGAATATGATAGGTCAGAAAAAATAATGAGCGAATCGAACACACAACATTTTTGGAGAAAGAAATATGGAGCTTTGCTTCTATTCCTAGTCTTGCAAATAATTTTCTACACTTATTTTAGTCAATTTTTCCAATGAGTACAATTGATTGGATCGTATTATGCTTAACGATGTTCACGATCATCGTCTATGGTATGGTAAAAAGCAGAGGGCAAAAAGACCTTGACAGTTATTTTTTAAATAACAGATCCATGCCTTGGTACATGATCTTATTTTCAATCATGGCCACCCAAGCAAGCGCTATTACATTTCTCTCTGCTCCTGGTCAAGCTTACATCGATGGAATGCGATTTGTGCAATACTATTTTGGGCTTCCTCTTGCGATGATATTCATTTGTGTATTTCTACTTCCTGTTTATCAAAAATTAAATATTTACACAGCATATGAATATTTAGAAAAACGATTCGATAGAAAAACAAGATTGCTCACCAGCTTTTTATTCCTCCTACAGCGCGGACTCAGCACTGGAATCAGCATTTATGCACCGTCCATTATACTTTCTTCCTTAATGGGATGGAATATTTATCTTACTAATGTTATCATGGGAGGTTTTTTGATCATCTATACAGTAAGCGGCGGTGTAAAAGCCATTTCTTATACGCAAACACAGCAACTCATCATCATTTTTATTGCCATGTTTATTGCTGGCTACATGCTTATCCATTTACTTCCCGATCCCATGAATTTTATGGACTCATTAAGCATTGCAGGAGCTTCACAAAAACTAAATGTGATTACCACAGGTTTTACAGAAAATGGATTTGACTGGAAAGACAAATACAATCTATTCAGTGGGATCATAGGCGGATTTTTTCTTGCACTCTCCTATTTTGGCACTGATCAATCACAAGTAGGACGATACTTAACGGCGAAAAATTTAAGTGAGAGCAGAAGAGGATTATTAATGAATGGATTTGTAAAAATTCCAATGCAGTTTTTAATTTTACTAATAGGAGCCATGGTTTTTACTTTTTATACGATGTATGAGGGTCCGATCAACTACAACAGTAAACAACTAGAACAAGCTAGACATGGTATTGCAGGAAACGAAATAGCAAATCTCGAATCACAATATTCAGCAGTTAGAAAACAAAATGAATTATCAGCCATTCACTACTTAGATGCCAAGAAAAGACACGATTCGGAAGCAGAATTAAAATTCAAAAAAGAACTTACTCAACATAATCATGAATTACTTTCCCTTCGAAAGTCTGCTGCAGAACAAATAAAAAAATCGGATCCACTAGCAGACACAAACGATACCAATTACATTTTCCTTCATTTTGTTGTTCATCATTTGCCAAAGGGATTGGTTGGATTACTCATTGCCATCATATTTTTAGCTGCTTGGGGCTCTATAGCCGCTGCTCTAAATTCGCTTGCCTCGACCTGTGTAGTGGATTGGCATCATCAAATTCGACCGAAAGACCGAACCGATAAAAAGAATCTCTTTCTTTCACGGCTTTACACCTTTGGCTGGGGAATATTCTCCATTTTAGTAGCTTCTATAGCAGGGAAATTAGGTTCACTCATCGAAGCCGTAAATATATTAGGATCTCTATTTTATGGAACTATTCTCGGGATCTTTATGGTGGCATTATTCCTAAAATCCATCAATGGACGATCTGTTTTTATTGCTGCCCTACTTACTGAAGCTATCATTATTGCCATTTACCTTTCTGATACCATATCCTTCTTATGGCTCAATTTAATTGGCTGTTTTTTAGTAATTTTTATCGCATTTCTATTAAATTTAGCGCCTAAAAGGTCTCTAAATTCAACATAGACAACTATCAACTTTGATATTTCTGAAAATAGTTTTAACTTGCATCAAAATTTAAAAAAATAAAACCATGAAAAATCTATTTAGCTTGGTATTGGTATTCATGCTAATTTCTCTCTCTACATCTTGCGATGATGAAAGTTTGACAGGATTTAGTTTTTCAAATAATTACGCTACGGCCACTATTACTGTGGATCCAACGAACATTCAAGGTGACATTGAATTAGGTGTGCTTGAATTTGAAAGTGATATACAAGGACTTGTTTCTGGTCAAGGAGTTGGAGTTGACAATTTAAAGTCGATTAAAGTAACAGCCATAAAACTTGAAATAGAAGATACTGATCCCAATCCCTACACCTTTGATTTAGTTACTAAGATTAAAAGTGAAATTAGTAATTTATCTGGCACTTCCCTTATTGAATTTGCTGGAAAAGATCCGGTTCCTACGGGAGGGCTAACAGAAATATTTTTAGATGTTCAAGACGTAGAGTTGATAAACTATTTTAAGCAAACTAAATTTAAAGTGAACCTTAAAGGATTTACAACAGATTCTATAGATCATAGCTTTAATGTCAAGCTCACGATGTCGGCAACGTTTAAAGGTGAAGTATTGAAATAAAACATAAAACAAAAACCAATTAAAAAGCCTAGGATTGAAACCCTAGGCTTTTTAGTTGATGGCAATTAAAATTTTTATTTTAATGATTTAATTAATTTTTCGTTCAAGCTAACATAATTATCATCCTTTGCTTCCTTTGCAATAGCAATTGACTTATTTGCTGTCTCTATGGCCTCTTTAATCATGCCCATTTTAGCATAACACTTCGCTTTAGCATGAACATTCCAATAGGCTTTAGGATTACTTTCAATCGCTTTATCGTACCAAGCTAAAGCTTGTTTCATATCCTTACCATTTTCAACATAATAATTTGCTGCAGCACTATAAGGGCGAGTATCTTTGACAACATAACGCTCAATATCTTTCATGATGCGGGCATCAAGTTCTACTGAAATTGGCATGTTCACCTGTGTATTTTCCCAAGCTAATTGTATGTCGCAGGTGGTAGATGAAATATTCCCAACATTAATGGAGAATGTCTCGACTTTATCTTTCAAAGCAGTTACGGCAGACTTCACACGAACAATATCTTCTTCCATTTTATAATCTTCTGGACTTGTTACCGTAGTATTGCTTGAAACAATTATTGTCCACTCCGTAGCACCTGGAATAGTTAATAAGCCATACTTTCCTGGATTCACTTTCTTTCCTGCAATCATGGTTGTATCCGAAAATGTAATAGTAGTAGCACTATTGGCTCCAGTTCTCCATACTGTATTAAATGGAACCAGATCACCAAAGATGACTCTTCCTTTCATACTAGGGCGTGAATAATTTACTTCAATACTTCCTAAACCGAAATCTTGTTTAATGGTTTGAGTTGGAGATGGCGCTGGTGTTTTCAATCCTTGCGCTTGAATACTAGTACATAATCCAATAATGACAAATGCACTTAAAATTAATTTTCTCATGGTAATATATTTTAGGTTGATTAGAATTACAAACAAGTTTAATAAAACAGTGTAAAATTAAATAAAACAAAGATAAATCGTCAACTTGTCAATACTGAACGCATCAGATTACCTCTAACTGTCACAAAATTAAGGGATCATAGAAAGATTTTTTTTATAGTTTAGCCAATTATGAGCGATCATTTACACAAATCTCCCTTTAACCTTGCCGTATTAGTGGCTGGACTTGGATTTTTTGTAGATGCATTCGACCTGTTTTTATTCAATATTTATCGAGTTCCCAGCTTAAAAGAATTAGGTTTATTTGGAATTGAACTATCACACCAAGGAGAATTTCTTTTAGCCATTCAGATGGCAGGAATGATGGTTGGAGGTATCTTAACGGGAATTATTGGAGATAAGAAAGGCAGAAAAACTGTTTTATTTGGATCCATTTTACTTTACTCAGTTAGCAACATTGCGAATGCTTTTGTTGATGATACGATTAGTTATGCCATCATTCGTTTTTTGGCGGGTGTTGGATTAGCGGGTGAACTCGGTGCAGGAATAACCATTGTAAGCGAAAGCATGAGTATTAAAAATAGAGGATACGGAACCATTCTGGTTGCAACTTTGGGCGCGCTGGGCGCTGTAACTGCAGGACTTATTGGAAATATAATCCCATGGAGAATTGCTTTTTTCATTGCCGGATGTATGGGCTTGTTACTTTTATTATTAAGGATGAAAGTTTCCGAACCACAATTGTTTCAAGAACAAATTCATCTTGCCAGTTATAAAAAAGGATCCTTTAAAATGTTATTCAAAAATAGAAAGAGAGGTATTAAATACTTGTCATGTATCTTGATGGGTGTACCTATTTGGTATAGCGTGGGATTACTTATCTCTTTGTCACCGGAAATCGCAAACCTTTATCATATCGAAAACTTACAATTGGCTACCTGTTTCATACTATTCCAAATTGGAATTACAATTGGTGATTTAAGCTCTGGAATTTTAAGTCAACTCGTTCACTCAAGAAAAAAAGTACTTTTAGGATTTATGCTGATAGCTATTGTTGCCACATGGGTTCACTTTGTCAATATCTCGAAAGGAATAGGTTTAAATGTTACTTCCTTTTGGATGGGATTAGGATGTGGTTATCTAAGCGTATTTGTTACTACCACAGCTGAACATTTTGGTACTAATTTGAGAGTATTAGCCACTGCGACAGTTACAAATTTTATGAGGGGATCTATTACTCTTTTAGTTCCCTTTCATTTATGGATACAATCCTATTTCCAAGTTGATTTGGCCTTGGGATTAATTATTACTGGAATTGTTGTTTGGACATTAGCGATAACATCAACAATCTATTTGCCTGAAACATTCGGTAAAAATTTAAATTTTAATGAAGAATAAAAATATAATTTTACAATCATTGTCCTTATGAAAATATTTCCTGCTTCCTTCCAACAAAAAATGCAAGCACTTTTAAAAGGTGAAGCGGATGCATTTTTTGAAAGTCAGGAAAACCCTCCTCCTATTTCATTAAGAACACATCCTCTAAAAAATCATGGAAATAATTTCTCAGATGCACAAAAAGTAACATGGTGCTCTGAAGGCATATATTTAGAATCGCGTCCGGTATTCACATACGACCCCTTGTTTCATGCAGGAACTTATTATGTTCAAGAAGCAGGATCGATGTTATTGGAGAAATTTCTTGCACCTATCCTTGAAAAAAGTAAGAATTTAAAAATATTGGATTTATGTGCTGCTCCAGGCGGAAAATCGACACATGTTCTGAGTTTAATGAATGGAGATGGTATTTTAGTAAGCAATGAAATCATTCCACTTAGGAATAAAATATTAAGACAAAATATTGCTAAGTGGGGATTTGCCAATTGCATCGTAACTCAAAACAAAGCAGAAGATTTTGCTAGAGGAGATGTTCTATTTGATGTTATCATTGTTGATGCACCTTGCAGTGGTGAAGGACTTTTCAGAAAAGACGAGCATGCAATCCTCGAATGGAGCGTGGATCAAGTGATGGTTTGCAGTCAACGTCAAACTAAAATTTTGGAAGATGTTTTTCCTGCATTAAAACCAGGAGGATATCTCATTTACTCTACTTGCACCTATGAGTCATCAGAAAATGACGACCAAATAGAGAAAATGATTTCTAATTTTGGAATGAAAGTAGAGACTCCCGAACCACCATCTGGAATAGCAAGTACAAAATACGGGTGGCAAGCCTTTCCGCATCGAGTAAAAAGTGAAGGATTTTATTGTTGTCTTTTAAAAAAAGAAGGTGAATTACATTCCGAGAACTTCCTTTCTCTATCTAAAAGCACATCAAAAAAAAGTATGCTTCCGAGTTTTGAAAGATGGTTAATTGATGAAAATTCTTTTGTAATAACACAACAACAAGATTTCATTTATGCTAATTCGAAAGAAGTACATGAAATTACGCAACAATTAAGCAAAACAAATTACATTCGAATGAGTGGTTTATTGTTAGGAGAAATGAAAGGAAAAGATTTCATTCCTTCTGCAGAATTAGCACTGAATTTACATGTGAATAGAAATCTACCAACGGTAGATCTATCAGAACAAGAATCCATCAACTACTTATGTGGTGAGCCTCTACAAGCACAAAGTGAAGAGTTAGGATGGCATTTAGTTACCTTTCAAAATCTGCCCTTAGGATGGGCAAAAAAAATTGCATCGCGCTGGAATAATTACTATCCTAAAGAGTGGAGAATTCAAAACAAACCTAAACAATAAAGAAACAAATATTAATATGAAATGGGATATTGATGTTGCTTACAAGCATCTAAAAAAAGACAAGAAATTAAAAGAGATCATAAAACAAACGGGAAAATTAGAAGCTTCGCATCAAAAAGATTTATTTACTTCTTTGCTTAGTGCTATTGTTAGTCAACAACTCTCTACAAAAGCTGCGGCCACTATTTGGAATCGATTTATTCAATTATTTCCTGAAGAACAACCCACAGAGTTGGCTATCCTAAAAATGGATATTGAACAACTAAGAGCGGTGGGACTTTCGTATCAAAAAGGAGGATATATAAAAAACATTGCCAATTTTTCACTTGAAAATACGCTTGAATACAAAAGACTTTATCGAAAAAGTGATGATGATTTAATTGATTATTTATCGAGCATTAAAGGAGTTGGAAGATGGACAGCAGAGATGATTTTAATGTTTAATTTAAATCGACCAGATGTACTTCCTGTTGACGATTTAGGCATACAGCAAGCGATGACAAAACTTTATGAAATTCCATTCAAAGGAAAGGAATTGAAAGCAGAAATGATTCGCATTTCATTGGCTTGGCAACCGTATCGTAGTTTAGCATCTAGACATTTATGGCAATGGAAAGATCAATAAGGGAAAAATGCTATTAAGAAATTATCAAATAATTAAAATTCTAATTGGTAATAGTTGAATTTTTAACCTATAATCAATCTAAAGAACAAGAATTTCTTTGAAGAGTGATGCCTCTATAAACTATTCCATAATTCTGAAGTAATAAATTTGGAATTAACCAAGTTCTTTATGATCTTAGTACCGCACTTCCAAAACGTGTAAATTTTATGATCTCTTCCTTAAAGGGAGGCAAACTACCTTATTATAAGGTAATTTTAGCCTGCGCCCTAAGCATTGTAGTTACATACATGTTTAGTAAAAATTTGCCCACAAAAAAAAGTGAGCAGCAAGCCGTAACAAATATTAGTTGCGACGAAAGAATGAATTTGGTCAGAATGAAGCGACATCGGCTTTCTCAACCATTATTGTTTAGTGATATTGCTAGCGAAAGCTCAAAATATTCGAATCTAAAACAAGACTTACAGAATAAAATTGCTGCAGAGAAAGCTACAGGTAAAGTAAGTAACGTTTCTGTTTATCTAAGAGAATTTGATAATGGTAGTTGGATGGGTATTCAACAAAATGAACAATTCGACCCCGGTAGTATAATGAAACTACCCATTCTTCTTGCCTACTTAAAAAGACAAGAAGAATCACCTGCCTACTTTGAAAAAAAGATAAAGTTCGAGTCACATAGCTCTGCAATGCCAAGGCAAACTATTGTTACGAATAGCATAAAAATTGGCAATACGTATTCGGTTAGAAGTTTAATAAAATCTATGATTATTGATTCAGACAATCAAGCTAATATGTTATTGAATCAAAACATCGAACCTGAATATGTTTACAATGTTTTTACAGATTTAGGAATGCAGGTTCCTGCAATTCAACAATCCTCGGTTAAAATGTCAGCGATGGATCTTAGTAAATTTATGAGAGTACTTTATAACTCCAGTTATACCACTCAAAATCTATCGGAATTTGCGTTGCAATTGTTAACGGATACTAAATTTAATGATGGAATGAAAAAAGGAATTCCAGACTCTGTAATGATTGCACATAAATTTGGAGAACGAGGATACCAAGACACCACTTTTCAAGAAATTCATGAAACAGGAATAATTTATTTAGGTGACAATCCAGTTTTATTAACCATTATGACAAGTGGCAATGATCAGACCTACCAAACGCAGTTGATAGCAAATATTACAAAGTCTTGCTATGATTGGTTAATGATAGAATCAAAATAATTAGTAAAAATTCTCTTCATATACACTTCGCCATCTTTTATGAATTACTTACTTTTGTAATTCAATCAAGGCAGCATATTCCTCGCATGGGCATTTGCAAAAGCCTGTAAAACAGAAAAATATGCAAATTGGACAAAATACTGTGGTAAGCGTTACTTATGTGTTATACAGCAGTCAAGAAGGAAGTGAGAAAAACAAAGTAGAAGAAACTGGGAATGAGAATCCGTTAGTCTTCCTTTTCGGATCTGGACAATTAATCCCTGCTTTTGAAGATAATCTTGCTGGATTATCAGAAGGAAATAATTTCGAATTCAGTATTGATGCAGAAAATGCATATGGGATGAATGAGGCCGATGCGTTAGTAAATGTACCCGATGACATGTTTAAGGTAGATGGAGTTTTAGATTTAGAAGTATTACGAATTGGAAATATGGTTCCTCTCCTCGACCGTGAAGGAAATCAAATGGTGGCAAAAATTGTTGAATTTAAAGATGGAAACGTATTGCTCGATTTTAATCACCCTTTAGCAAGTCAGGATTTGCATTTCAGCGGAACGGTTGTGAATGTTCGTGAAGCTTCTCCCGAAGAAATTGAACATGGACATGCGCATACGCCGGGGATGCACGATCATTAATTAAGAATTAAGAATTAAGAATTAAGAATTTGTATGTAAGATTTTAAGTCGCGAGGCTTCGCGATTAGATTTAATTTTATACGTTTCAAGTTCTGAGAAAAAAGGAAGTTTTAACACTAGAGATTCTGTGTTAATTTGCAAATATTCATCAAAGATTTTATCTTTGATACAAATTATAGGGCGGCTTTAAACTAGCTCGTTTAGGGTAGCTCTTCGGGGCTGCCCTAATTCATTTATATGGTAATTAATATCATACTTTTTATCTGTCTTCCATAGTATGTACATTAAGATCAATATTTTTCTTTGAACTGCAACTGAGCCTTTCATTTTAATACCTGACTTCTCAAATATTCTTGTATATAGGTTTTTATAAGGTCCTTCTTTTTTTACTGCAGATATAGCTGGAAAATAAAGAGCCTTTCGTAAATAGCTATTTCCTTTCTTTGATATCCTTGATTTCCCCCGTACAGATGTTCCAGATTGCTTTTCAATTACATCTAGCCCAGCAAAGCTCACTAGTTGTTTTGCGTTTCTGATAAGATTAAATCCATCGGTTTCTGCTATTACAGAGACTGTGGTT
>JANOAX010000065.1:0-11394 GCA_031411335.1 Bacteroidota bacterium | reverse complement strand
TTTTGTTGCAGGAATTTAAAAGAAAACTTTACTTCAAATTAAATAATGAATCAACTCCAGCAGTTCTTTCTACCGTAAATCCTTCTGCATATAAAAATCCCGATTGTCTGCCCATTTCAATGGCTCTGCCATATAAGAATTCTAAAAAATCTTTTGAAGAAATAGCCGTTGCAGGTTCTGAAGAAGCAGGATCAAAAAACTGACTTTTAAAGGCCATTACAGATTTCATTTTTATTTCCATAAAATTACTAATGTCCACCACAAAATCTGGGTTTATGTGTCGATCTTGAATATAATGATATACTGCCTTTGGTCGCCATGCTGTTTGCTGTTGTCCATTCAATATCGATTCCACTTTCGTTAAACCGCTCAGGAAGCATGCGTCTGAAACCAATCTACTACCTTTTCCATGATCTGGATGTCTGTCTTTTACCGCATTGCAAATTATTATCTCGGGTTGAAAAAGACGAATCTGCTGCACAAGTGCTAATTGATGGATTTCATCATTCTCAAAGAAGCCATCTCTAAATCCCATATTCATTCTGAATTCTAAACCCATCAAAGAGGCACTTTGAGCAGCTTCCTCATCACGGAGCTCTGCAGAACCTCTTGTACCAAGTTCTCCGCGCGTTAAATCGATCACTCCTACTTTTCTTCCAGCAGCGATTTCCTTGCATACAGTACCTCCTGCTCCTAGTTCAACATCATCTGGATGGGCGCCTATGGCCAATATGTCTACTTTCATAAAATCTTATTAAATCAATCACCAAAAATAGCATTTCAAGATGATAACGATTAAAAATTGTCGAATTTTGCAGTGATGACTACAGCACTCCATCAATATTTCAAATTGGTTAGACATGAAGTTCGTTTAGAATTCAAGAACTATCATGCGCTGACTAGTCTTTTAGTGTATTCTTTAGCAACAATTTTCATTGCATATATCAGCTATCGTCAATCCTTAGATCCAATAACCTGGAATGCATTGTTTTGGATTATCATGCTTTTTGCAGCTACCAATGCAATCGCACGAAGTTTTATACAAGAAAGTAGAGGACTTCAACTCTTCCATTACACATTTCTGAATCCTGCTGTTGTCATCTTAGCAAAAACAACCTATAATATCTTATTGCTTTCTGTACTCGGATTCATCAACCTAAGTGCCTTTTCTCTCTTTTTTAGTCTCTCTATTCATGATTGGGGACAATTTACACTTGGGCTTTTACTTGGAAGTTTTGGTTTGTCGGCTGTATTGACCTTAGTCTCTGGAATTGTGTCTAAGGCGCATAATCAAGCGGCTTTAGTTGCCATCTTAGGATTTCCATTGCTGTTTCCTTTACTTATAACGATTATTAAATTTTCTGGGAATGCAATTCAAGGGGTAGAATGGGCAATAAATCAACCCAATTTTTATTTATTAATAGCATTGAATAGTATTATCGTTGTCCTTTCCTTCCTCCTGTTTCCTTACCTTTGGCGTGATTAAAATTGAATAGTGTGAAATCAAATATGGCAAGATCATGGTGGTGGAAAATTACGGCGCTCGTCCTACTTTTTTTTACTTATTATGAAGGATTTCTGGGTGAAATTCCACGAATGCCTATTCTCAATGAAACCATCCGAAATCTCTACTTCCATGTAACGATGTGGATGGCGATGTTGGTTTTGATGATTTGTAATGCTTTTTATGGTATTCTTTATCTTAATAAATCGGATTTATACTTTGATTTAGTAGCCGATGAATGCGCTCGAATAGCGATGGTTTTTGGAATTGCTGGACTCTTAACGGGAATGGTTTGGGCAAACTACACGTGGGGTGCTCCATGGGTAAATGATCCACAACTAAACGGAACGGCAGCTTCCTTATTAATTTATGCTGCGTACTTCATTTTAAGAAATGCCATTCCGGACGACTCAAAACGAGCACGTTTATCAGCTGTGTATGGTATTTTTGCTTTTGTGATGATGATTGTCTTTATCATGGTATTGCCAAAAATGACCGATTCACTTCATCCTGGCAAAGGAGGAAATCCCGGTTTTAACAAATACGACCTCGATGCAAATATGCGAATGGTATTTTATCCCGCAGTAATTGCATGGACATTATTAGGGGTTTGGATGATGAGTTTACGAGTGCGTATTCGAAAAATAGAATGGAAAAATGAAGATCAATAAAAGCATGAAGAAAAACTTAACTCTACTGTCAATCGTTATGATTTCACATTCTACTGCCTTTGCACAAGAAGTAGAGATGGCCGACACCATGCGATCGGAAGGAAAAATATATGTAGTAGTTGCTGTTGCTTTTATTTCATTAGCGATTCTTAGTTTTTATATGATTCGCATCGAAAGAAAAGTGACGAAGTTGGAAAAAGAAATGAAAAAGTAAAATTACAAGTCATGAAGAAAATTCACATCATTGGTATTATCATAATTGCTGTTGCCCTTGCTGTAGTGGTGAGTACAATTAGTAATTCTAGTACCTATGCTCCTTTTAAAACCGCCATCGAAAATGAAGGAAGCACATTTCATGTTGTAGGGAAATTAAATAAAGAGAAAGAATTTATCTACAATCCGGAAGTGAATGCTAATCTATTCGGATTTTATTTAGTAGATAATGAAGGTCTAGAGAAAAAAGTTTTATACAATGGAAGCAAGCCGCAAGACTTTGAACGATCCGAGCAAATTGTGGTGGTAGGTAAAATGGATGGAGATGAATTTCATGCGAGTCAAATATTAATGAAATGCCCTTCTAAATACAACGGAAATCAGCAAGACCAATTGAAGGCAGTTTCGGGCGATACGGAAGCCGCTAGCTAAAATAAATAAAGAAAAATAATGGAAATTCAATACCAAGGGGAACATCTTGGATTCGGTATACTTGGAAATATTTTAATCATTTTATCATTTGCAACTGCACTTCTATCTGCTATTTCCTATTATTTTTCTTTTAAACAAAAATCAGAAATTTCAAATTCATGGAATCCACTTGCACGCCTCAGCTTTGGTGTGCATGCTGTTTCTGTATTCGGAATTATTTTCTTGATTTACTATTTAATACACGGACATTTTTTTGAGTATTACTACATCTGGCAACATTCAAATTCTGTATTGCCCATGAAATACATGTGGGCTTGTTTATGGGAAGGTCAGGAAGGCAGTTTTTTAATTTGGACTTTCTGGCATGTCGTATTATCTTTTATCATCATTAAGAAAGCGGGAACATGGGAAGCTCCGGTCATGTTTACGATGATGATAATTCAAACATTTTTAGCTTCTATGTTACTCGGATTAGAATTTGGTGGAATCAAAATCGGATCCAATCCATTTATTTTATTGCGCAACCACGCCGATTTTGCTAATCTACCATTTATTCAAATGGCCGATTATTTAAGTAAAATAAAAGACGGACGAGGTTTAAATCCGTTGCTACAAAATTACTGGATGGTAATTCACCCTCCGACCTTGTTTCTGGGCTTTGCTGCTACTGCAATTCCTTTTGCTTACGCTGTTGGAGGTATGTTAACAGGTCGTGTTAAAGAATGGGTTAAACCCGCGCTACCATGGTCATTATTTGGAATTTTGATTTTAGGTACAGGTGTGTTGATGGGTGGTGCTTGGGCTTACGAATCATTAAGCTTCGGTGGTTTCTGGGCTTGGGATCCTGTAGAAAATGCGAGTTTAGTTCCGTGGTTAGTATTGGTAGGTGCCACACATGTTATGATAATTTTTAACAAGAATGGAACATCATTGCATAGCTCCTATATTCTTTGTACCCTTTCTTTTATCCTCGTATTGTACTCTACTTTTTTAACACGAAGTGGAATTTTAGGTGATACTTCCGTGCATGCCTTTACGGATTTAGGGATGAAGGGGCAATTGTTGATTTATATGGTATTCTTTTTCGTATTGGCAGTTTTCTTAAGTATCAAAAACCGAAAACTCCTCCATACTCAATCTGAAGAAGACCCTATAAGTAGTCGAGAATTTTGGATGTTTATGGGAATGTTGATTTTAGTAATTTCTGCCATTCAAATCAGCATTACCACTTCAATTCCGGTTATCAATAAATTGTTCAATTTGAAAATGGCTCCTCCTGCCGATGCAATTGATTTTTACAATTCTTGGCAAATTCCATTAGCAGCAGTGATTGCTTTACTCATGTCGATGGGACTCTACTTTAAATGGAAGCAAACCGATTTGAAGACTATGGCAAAAAAGCTTTTGCTTTCCTTCGTAGTTTCATTACTCATTACCATTGGGGTTCATTATTATTTTCAATTCGATCGCATACAGTTAGTCTTATTATTATTTACTTCTACATGGGCATTTATCTCAAACCTCGATTATTTTATTCGTGTTCTCAAGGGAAATATTGCAAAATCAGGAGCGAGTATTGCTCATATGGGAATCGCATTTATTTTATTGGGATCCTTAATTGCGAACAGTGAAAAAACGGTGATAAGTCAAAATCGTTTGAATGTTGATTTAGGAAAAGATTTCCCGAACAACGAAAATATTTTATTGTACAAAGGGGATACCTTACCGATGGGTGAATACTATGTCACTTACAAAGATAAAATCAAAGAGGGAATTCATATTCGATATGAAGTAGAATATTTAAAAGCGAATCACACTACAGGACAATTTCAAAAAGAGTTTAGTCTTTTTCCTTTTGTCCAACTTAACGATCGAATGGGCAATGTGAGTGAGCCCAGTACTCAGCATTTTATTGATAGAGATATTTATACTCATGTTACTTATGCGGAATTGGATGATAAGGAAACGGAAAAAAAATCGGATGAAGGGTATAAGCCCGGAAAAAAATATCAGTTAAGTATTGGCGATACCATTACAACTAGCAACAGTTTGGTGGTTTTGCAAAGCTTAAATAAAGATGTTGATAAGGATCTTTTAATGCTACAGGAATCGGATTTAGCCGTAGCTGCGAATATATTGGTGATGGATGTAAACAAGAAGATGCACCAAGCCAATCCAGTATTTATTTTACGCGGTAGCGAAGCATTTAATCGCCCAGTAGAAATTTCGGAGTTAGGATTACGTTTCGCCTTCATTAAAATTATTCCTGAAGAAAATAAATTTGAAATTGAGGTCTCTGAGAAAGAAGGTAACGCTCGTGAATTCATCATTATGAAAGCAATTATTTTCCCTTACATCAATATTCTTTGGGTGGGTTGTTTATTGATGATTATTGGTACATGGATAGCCATCATCAAGAGAATTAAAAAACTTCGTACAACTTAGTACTCCTATTATGATTTTGAAATATGGTATCGTTGGATCCGGAAATCTTGCCACGCATTTGGCAAAGAGAATGACGGAATGTGGCTATTCCATCGATTTTATTCATAGTCGCGATCATAAATCCGGACGGAAAATTTCAATAGAGTCTCATAGCAGATTTGTGGCTGAAATTCCGGTTGCTGATGTTAATTCATTCCTATTATTCATCTGCACCAGCGACGCATCCATTCAAGGTTTATTTAAGGAATATGAAAGTAAAGGATATTTTTTGATTCATTGCAGTGGAATGCTTCCATTATTGAAAAGCAGAAAAACATTAACAGGTGTGTTTTATCCCGTGCAAACATTTGCCAAGAAACAGGAGGCAGAATGGAAGGAAATTACAATTTGTGTAGAGTCAAAAAATGTAAAATTAGAAAAGCTCCTACTCCAACTCGGGAAAAAACTCTCTGGCAAAACCATGCTTTTGTCTAGTGAAAAAAGAGCTTATTTGCACTTAGCTGCTGTTTTCGCCAATAATTTTGTGAACGCAAATTACACCATGGCCATGGAGGTATTAAAATCACAAAATATCCCTTATTCTTTATTGAAAGGATTGATTTTACAAACCGCTCTCAATGCAACCAAAATGAAGCCTAGTGAAGTTCAAACGGGCCCTGCTAAGCGCCATGATATGCTAACTATAAAAGCCCATCAGCAACTTTTAAAAGGAAAATTGAATGAGCGCAAGGTGTATGATTTGATGACTGCGTATTTGCTGAGAAAGGGAGGTTAGATTTTAGATGTTGGATTTTAGATTTTTTGAAGATTATCCAAAATGAAACATCTATTAAACATCCAACGTCCAAAATCTAAAGTCTAAAGTCCAACATCCAACTACTTCCCCCCTCCCATCGGAAATACATTCCGTAGATGATCGAGGCGGCTGGAGGTTGATCTGGGGAATACACCATGACTTACGGTGCGAATATCTTCAATGGAATAAAAAGCATTGGGATTATGTTGTTCAATCAATTTTCGGACTTCTAAAATATCTTTTCTCTTTACCACAGTCAAAATCACTTTAACCGGACCTTTTGCACCTGTAGCGTCCATGGTGGTAATGCCAAAATTTTGATTCGTAAGTGCTACGATTAATTCTTCAGAATTGCGTTGTGTGATAATGCGCATGACTTGTAATCCGAGTGCGAGACGCTCTTCAATTTTTATTCCTACAAATATTCCCATTGAATAACCAGTGGCATAGGCCAAAAAGCAAACTGGATTTTGCAAATTTTTCATGATTTGAGAGATGGCAAGTAGCCAAATCAACACTTCAATAAATCCGAGAAACGGTACGATGTATTTGATGGATTTACTCAAGAAAATATTTCTTAAAGTAGCCAATGTAACATCGCTCATCCTTGCTAAAAAAATCAAGAAGGGTAAAACTCCCCATTGCCAGACATCGGTTGACATAAATTCACTACTAAACATATGCATTCAATAATTTTTTTACAAGTTGAGGAACACCAATAGTCGCATTTTCAGCAACCACTGTAAAATGGGTTGGCAATTCTTTAGCATTTGCATTGGGATCAATCAGAATTGTCATCGTATGCTCAGGAGTAAATTGAAGTAAACTTGCAGCTGGATATACAGCTAAGGAAGTTCCAATGACGAGGAAGATATCGGCTTTCTCAGTGATCATGATGGCTTCATCCATCTTAGGTACACTTTCACCGAACCAAACAATGTGTGGTCGTAGTTGACTTCCTCGTTCACACTTTTCACCAAGATGAATGCTATCAGTATTTATGGGATATATCAAGGACGGATTTAATGAACTTCTCGATTTCATGATTTCACCGTGCAGATGAACAACACGAGAGGATCCAGCTCGCTCGTGTAAAACATCAATATTTTGCGTGATTACGATTACCTCAAATCCTTTTTCCAATTCCACTAATGCGAGATGTGCAGCATTGGGTTGCGCCGAAATGACTTGTTTCCTACGTTGGTTATAAAAATCAAGTACCAATTCTGGATTCTTATACCAAGCTTGCGGGGTAGCGACATCTTCTACGGCATAATTTTCCCAAAGACCTCCACTATCCCTAAATGTTTTAATTCCGCTTTCTGCGGAAATCCCTGCACCCGTAAATACTACTAATCTCTTCACCTTGCAAAATTCGTCATAATACGAGCGGAAATTTGGTAAATGTTAAATAAATATTAACGAGTCATCGTTAACATCAAAGAATGATAGCATCATTAGGAAATGAAAATCCACTCAACAGCTCTTGAGTCTTCATTCTTTTTTTTCCAGGGACCTGAATTTCTAAAACATTTATAAATCCATCCGCTGCACTAATCTTAAGCATTTTCTTCCCATCGGTAATGAGCTCATGTGTTAAAACGGTGCCTCCAGGTTCAGGATGGGCTTTTAAAATCTTTATCGAGATGACCTGATCGTTGGGCATCTTCAATTCAAAATAAGCCCCAGGAAATGGACTTAATCCTCGAATTTGATTATGTAAAGCATGAATAGGTTTACTAAAATCCAATCTACCATCTTCCTTAAATATTTTTGGCGCTTCAATAATTTTTTCTCCTGCATCCAAAAAGCTTTGCTGACTTTGTTCAACTACATTTCCATTTTCGATGGCTTTAACGGTTTGAAGAACCAAATCAGCACCCACTACTTTCATTCGATCGTGTAATTCTCCTGCGTTCTCGTTCTCTTCTATTGGAATTTCTTCTCGAAAAATAATATTTCCGGTATCTATTTCATGCTTAAGGAAAAAGGTGGTGAGTCCTGTTTTCTTTTCTCCATTCATGATGGCTCTATTGATGGGTGCTGCACCACGGTATTGCGGTAACAATGATCCATGCAAATTAAAAGTGCCTAATGGGGGCATGCTCCAAAGCGCTTCAGGCATCATTCTAAATGCCACTACTATTTGCAAATCGGCGTTTAACTTTTTTACTTCCTCTAAAAATTGTGGGTCATTCATTTTGATGGGCTGCAACACCTTTAATCCATTTTGCATCGCATACTCTTTCACTGCTGAAATGGCTAATTTTTGACCTCGACCAGCTGGTTTATCGGTAGCCGTAATTACACCCACCACATCATATCCATTCTCCACTAAAATTCGTAATGAATCCACTGCAAACTCAGGGGTTCCTAAAAAAATTATTTTCATCTTCCTTGCACTTTAATATCCAACACGTCAATCTTTCGTCCTTTCATGCAAATGCTCATTTGATTTTTTGAGTCTTGATATTTCACAAATACTTTTAAATTATTTTGAAAGTAAGCAGGATCTAGTGAGATGGGTTCAAAGTAAATGGAGTCTGCATTCATCAATAAAAAGCCGCAAGCTTCTAACTCATGATAATCTTTTACGATCATAGCTTCGTAACCTAACGGTACTTCTATCACAGGCTCTGCTTCTTCCTGAAGGACGGTTTCCTTTTTGGTTTTGCAAGATGCAACCCAAAGGAACATCAGGCAAAATGAAATTAATTGTATGCTTTTGATTTTTCTATCCATTTTCCAGAACGAAGATAAGCGTAACCAATCAATCCAAGTGATATCCAATAGAAAACCTCTGCCAACCAAACGATTTCCAGCGTTGAAGGATAAAGGTGAGTGAAGGTAAATACATAGGACAAATAAATTAGCAAGCTAATGATTTCAATTTTCATAGCTGCAGCAGTAGCTCCAGTACCTGAAATTCCAGCAATGGCAATCATCGTCAAACTAAATGCAAGCGTTGCTAGGCAGATCACATAAAAACTAACTTTCGCCTCCGCATTTAGCAGTGGATCCGAAGAGACCAAATCAAACAATACATTTTGAAAAAGTATACACAATAACACGAGGATACTAGTTATAGCAAGGGAGAATCTCATGATCTTTTTAGCCAGCGGCAATACTTCCATTCTTTTTCCTTGCCCCAGTAAATTTGAAACCATACTATTACAACATTCCGAAAACCCCCAAACAGGAGTCATCAAAAACATGTAAACGCCACGAAGAATATTTGATATTGCCAATTCTCTTGAACCCAATTTTTCAATCATCAAAAAGAAGATGAACCAAGAACCCATTGAAAAAGCATGCTGAACAATAATGGGGGTTGATAATGTCATGATTTGACCAAATGCTTTTCGGCTAATGTTTTTGAATTTAAACAATTGGAATTCCTTAAATATCGATCTTGATAACGCATAAACAACAGCATAAACAGCGGCGGCAGATTCCGCAAAAGCGGAAGCAATACCCGAACCATAAATACCCAAAGCAGTACAACCAAATCCTCCAAAAACAAACATGTAATTGAACAAAACATTCAGTAACATCATTAAAACGGTGGTATAGGTAATGATTCGTGTTAAAGTGATACTGGTATAAAACGCTCTCATAGCAACAAACACCGTCATAAAAGGAAGTCCCCATGTTCTCCCATTGAGATAATCAATCACAAAGCCTACCACTGCTTGATCTTTTACCAGTAGAGACATAAATGCGGGAATCATTTGATAGACGAAAGTGACCATCAAAAAAGAAAATCCAAGAAGAATCAATAAGCTATGATCAAAAATATTTCCAATCGATGCATGTTGTCCCTCCCCTGCTTTTCGAGCCATTAAAATTTGTGAACCGATACCAATAGCCACTGCAATCATGATTAGCAAAAAATAAAAAACACCTCCTAATGCAGATGCTGCCAATTCCTTTTCACCAAGTCGGGATACGAACGCGACATCGGTAAAATTAATCACGGTACTGGCCAGACTACTTAAAATAATAGGCCATGATATTCTCCAGATGTCAGAATAAGAAGATTGAACTTTCATAGATGATTGTACAAAAGTCCGAAAAAGGGCGTTGCGATTTTAGTGAAAGAAATAATCTTATCAAAAATTATACAAATTCAACAACTCACTACTTCGCTTGATAAACCATTTTAAAATGTGGAATATTTGCTTCGTAGAATAATTCACCTTCTGCAACAAATCCAGCTCTTTTATAGAGATTCATCGCGGGAACTTGAGCATTCAAATAAATCATTTTTTGATGGGGGATCACATCGGCTAAAACCGCTTTTACCAATGCAGAGCCTGCGCCTTTGTTTCGAAAATCGGGAAGAATTGCAAAGCGTTCGAGCTTAATACCATCTTTGGTAAAGCGCCAGCGGGCTGTTCCCGCCGGCTGCTTTTCCACCAACAGCATATAATGCATACTTTGATCCTCATACTCATCATATTCTTCTTCGCGACTCACTTTTTGTTCGTCTACAAAAACACGTTGCCGAATATCAAAAACGATGGAGGCATTTTCTTTATCGTCTATTTTAAACTTAATAATTTCTAGCATATTTTCGGATTGAATCCCGAATGTATGAAAAAAATTCTATTGTGCTAATACAATTCGTTCATGCCATTTATTTCCAGTGCTATTCATCAATTCAAACAAATAAACTCCTGGACATATTGAAGCATCGATGGTAAATTGTGTATCGGAAGAGTTGGAGAATTGCATACTCATGGAAGAAACAATTTTCCCATTTAGATCCATGAGTCGAGCTTCTAAATTTTCATCTCCTATATTATCGATCGAAATAGAAATTATTCGATCAGTTACAGGATTTGGATATACATTCATTGCCGATTTTTTGAAATTCACCACGCGCACAGCCGAATATTCAAAAGTACCGTTGCGATCCATTTGTTTCAAACGGTAATAATTATTTCCTTGAGATGGTAGCACATCTGCAAATAAATAAGAGAGCATTGCATTGGAGAATCCGCCTGCATTTACTTTTCCAATTGGACTAAACGTAGTTCCATTGGTACTTTTTTCAACAATAAAATAATCAGAATTGTCCTCTGAAGCGGTGCTCCAAGTAACATCAACTTTGTTGTTATTCGCTATTGCATTAAATGAAATGTATTCAACTGGCAGCGGATTAATACCTCCAGAAGCATTGGCTAGTGTAAAATAAGTATTGAATCCAGTAAAATTGTTGGAGGTGATACTACCGGTTCCCACTGCGGTTCCAAGGCCTCCTACATCGAGCCATGAAGAGGATCCATTATCTCGGGCAACTCTCAAATTATTAGGATCGGTTACTATAT
>JANOAX010000064.1:0-11788 GCA_031411335.1 Bacteroidota bacterium | reverse complement strand
CTAATAAATAATTCGACAGTCAAACTATTTTTTTCTACGCAAGCAACTTTAATTATAATGTAAGAATGAATTATATAATTGCAATATTCTTTGCTCCCCTCTCCCTTGGAGAGGGGTTGGGGGAGAGGCTAGAATATTATTTAACGACCAAATCTTTTCATAGATTTTTCTCTCACTCAGTGAACCTCCGTGTAATCCGTGACTCCGTGGTAAATAGATCAATTCAATTGAAGACGATATTCTCAATTTTTATGAAAGAGTTTCTACAATCTACCTGCATTCGCTAATACATCTAACACACTTAAATTAGGCTCAAATTCAAATTTGTACCCGAAGACCTGATTGTATTTTTCTAAAATAATATTTTTTTCTTGTATCGATTTTAAAGAATCAAGTTGTCGGAAATCAACATCAACTGGTTGCTCATGGTATGTTTCAACACGTCCTTTAAACTTCAACTTCTTCAATAAAAACAGAAATATTTTTTGATTGAAATCGAGTAGGTGAGTGGGTTGTTCATCATAAATGGCAAACAAATCATCTTTGAAATAATTAAAAAATGCGGAAGTATTGTATGCTGAGAAAATGGCTCCCTTATGTACTCTTGTCCAGGGTTGCTGGTAACTTATTTTGATGTCTTTGATGGCTGATTTTACACCACCCGTATGTTCTACTGGAATGGACAATGATTGCACTCCATTCGCTCCTAAGAGATAGGTTCGGTTTCGTAACGTTTGCTTTTGCCAGACTTCGTTTTCATCTACATAAATCACATCAGCCTCCATTATCAGAGACAAATATTCACGCAATGGTAAATAATGTGAAGAAATAAGAACGCTCTTTGTTGCTACTATGGTCATTACTTATGCAACATCAAAGATACTGTTTCGGTCACAACCAAAGCAGTATTAGTCATTGTTGTAATGAATCACATTCATCAATCTACTCCAACGGATTTTTGAGAAGAAGGAGCCGTTAGTATCCCACGACATCCAAATAAATACGGCTTTCCCTACAATATGATCTTCGGGAACAAATCCCCAGAAACGAGAGTCAGCAGAGTTATGTCTGTTATCACCCATCATGAAAAAATAATCTTGTTGGAACGTATAGCTCATTGTAACTTTTCCGTCAATTTTATACGTCGTTCCTTCAATTTCTAATTGATGTCCTTCGTAAGTAGTAATAACACGTTTGTAAATATTGATGTTATTCGAGGTAAGTGTAATTGTCACTCCTTTTTTAGGAATATAAATAGGACCGTAATTGTCCATGTTCCATTTCAACTGAGGATCGAATGGATAAATATAATCTTCGTATTGTCCTTGTGGCATCGACATCACTTGCAAATTGCTCACATTTGGTAATGCTTTTAAATTACCTGCCGCTTCTTGTGTTAAGCAATAACGGTATTCGCCTAATTGATAAGCGGGGCCACCATCCGTAATATCATTTTTTCTGAGAACGCGTTCACTCAAACCACTTCCTGTCGTTTTAATATCATATACATACTGACTCTTGCGAGGCTGCATGGCTTTTTTTCCGTTGATATACAATACACGCTCTTTCACTTGTAAAGTATCGCCACCAATTCCAACACAACGCTTGATATAATGCGTTTGTTTGTCGATAGGTCGATCATCCTCCATGGGATAATTGAAAACAACGATATCATTATTTTTTACATCAGAAAATCCGGGCAAACGATAGTAGGGAAGTTTCCAAGCTTCAGAATACGATTTACCACCGATAACAGGAATTTCTTGATGCATGAATGGAATAGAGAGTGGAGTCATGGGAGTACGCGCTCCATAATTCACTTTACTCACAAATAAGAAATCGCCTACCATCAACGTTTTTTCCATAGATGGAGTAGGGATGGTAAATGCTTCGATGAAAAAAGTTCGAATGATGGTTGCCGCGATAACAGCGAAAAGAACAGCATCAAACCATTCTCTCGTTTTACTTTTTCTACCGCTACTTTGCCAAAATTTCCAGTTCATATTTTCTATTTTGTAATTGACGAAATTAAAAAATCAATTGTTTTAATTATACTTATTATAGCTTTCGTTCTCCGAAGAGTACATCCGCCATTCCGAATACTCCAATTTTACCTCTTAACCATTCAGCAGCGAGTACCGCACCTTGAGCAAATCCATCTCTGTTAAACGCTTCGTGGGCTAGACTGATTTTATCGATAGGCGATGTCCATGTTACTTCATGCATACCAATCACCTCATTTTCTCGAATAGAACGAATCGGTAATACGTCATTTTTAGGAGTAATGTTTCCTTCCTGTAACTCCCAATTTCTATACTGTTGATGGGCATGTACCACATCTTGAGCCAAGGTTACTGCAGTGCCACTTGGTTTATCTAACTTACGAGTATGGTGCGTCTCCTGCATGGAAACTTGGTATTGAGGATGGTCTTTCATCCATGATGCAAGCTGCTTACTGAGCTCAAACATAATGTTTACTCCTACACTAAAGTTGGTTGCCGTTAATAAACTTCCTTTCGCATTCATAAATCGCTCATGAACTTCCGAATAGTGATTGTGCCATCCAGTAGTGCCTGAAACAACAGGAATGCCTGCTTCTAAACACCAATACAAATTTTCGATGACAGCATCGGGCTGTGTGAATTCAATGGCGATATCGACCTTCTTTAGATCTTCAATAGAAAAATCAGCGCAGTTAAGATGGTTGATTTCAAAAACAATTTCATGTCCCGATTGACGCGCGGCAGCTGCTGCAGCCATGCCCATCTTTCCAGTACCAATCATTGCTATTTTCATATCTCTACTTTAGAAATGCAAAGAAAGCGAAAGTCCGGCACTTGAGGAATAAGGACCCATCTGCATGACAGGATTCACTTGCAAACTGAGGTTGTCATCGACATTGAAATTAAACAAATGAGCATCAACGTGGGCATCAATAATATTCAGCACATACACTAAAGTCAATCCAATCACTGACAAATCACGGTTGCGACGATAAAATTCACTCAATGATCTCAAATTATCTTCTGAATAAATATCAGCATATTCATCGACAGTAGTGGGATCGTTATCGTATCGTTTTAAGAGTGCATTATCAAACTTCTTAAAGTTATCGTGATTGAACTTTATCAAATAACCCATCCCCGCAAAGGCAGCATAAATGATGGGAACTTTCCAAGTCTTGCGGTTATACACTTGTCCCGCTCCGGGTAAATAAGTTGACAACAACGTCGCTTTTCTCACAGAATGAACTTTTGGCGAATCAACGAATTGCACAGGAGCTTGCGTTTGGATGAGGATGCTGTCGGTGCGTAACGGAATGGTATCGGGTTTCACATCGTCATGTCTAACGAGCGTGGTATCTAAAACGATGTTTTTAACCACGGTATCCACTGTTGGTGTTTGTGCTTCCGCTAGCAATGAAAAAAGAAGAGACGTTACCAATAACAAAACCCCTCTAACATAAAATGGGAGGGGAGGTGCTAGTGTTAAATATGCTTTTGAAGTATTAATCAAAATCTAATAAATCCATCAAACGGTTTAAATCATCATTGCTAAAATAATTGAACATGATTTGTCCGCTTCCGTTGTCTTTATGTTTTATTGCCACTTTCGTCTCGAAACGATGTTCCAATCGATCTTCCAAGTTACGCACTTCAATGGCCCAAGAGGCATTTCCTTTTTTATCTTTTCCTTTTTTCTTTGGAGAATTTTGACGCACTAAATCTTCCACTTTACGAACGGAAAGATCATTTTCAATAATGTCATTGAAAATTTTCAATTGCATTCCGATATCATCTACTCCTAAAATGGCTCTTGCATGTCCCATAGTAATACGACCGTCACGAATGGCAAACTGAACTTGCGGTGGAAGTTTCAACAAACGCAAATAGTTTGTCACGGTTGATCTTTCTTTTCCTACACGCTCACCTAAAGCTTCCTGTGTTAAACTACATTCTTCGATGAGACGTTGGTAACTAATTGCAATTTCAAGTGCATTTAAATTTTCACGTTGAATATTTTCTACCAATGCCATCTCTAACATCGATTGATCATTGGCAGTACGCACATAAGCAGGAACTGAAGTAAGTCCGGCCAAGCGAGAAGCTTTATAACGTCTTTCACCACTGATGATTTGATAACGGTCGTGACTCATTCTACGGACCGTGATGGGCTGAATGATGCCTTGTGTTTGGATGGATTCAGCCAACTCTTTCAGCGCTGATTCATCAAATTCGGTACGAGGTTGAAAAGGATTTGCTTCAATTTGATTCATTGGAATTAATGAAACTCCGCCTGGACTTGGTTTATTCGTTGCGTTATCACTGATCGGTTGTCCAATCACTGCCGACTCTTGATCGGTCGCGTTGTTTCCTTCTAGTAATGCACTAAGTCCTCTCCCTAACGCTGATTTTTTCGTTGACATAATTTATTCCTTTATCAAAAATTAGTTCTCTGATATTTTTAATTTATCCATCACTTTTTCGGTCAGTACTTTTTCTTCTGCCGACATTCTCGTCATATTATTCTTTTGAAGAATTTCACGAGCGAGGTTTAGATAGTTGATAGCACCCTTACTAGCGGCATCGTGCATAATGATGCTTTCACCGAAGCTTGGAGCTTCTCCTAATTTCGTGTTGCGTTGAATGATGGTATCGAAAACGATATCTTGAAAATGAGTTTTCACTTCTTCCACCACTTGGTTACTTAAGCGCAAACGCATGTCGTACATCGTTAACAAAATCCCTTCAATTGCTAAATCTGGATTTAAGCGGCTTTGAACAATTTTGATAGTATTCAAAAGCTTTCCTAATCCTTCCAAAGCAAAATACTCACATTGCACCGGAATAATCACTGAATCGGCGCCAGTAAGGGCGTTGATGGTAATTAATCCGAGTGAAGGCGAACAATCGATGATGATAAAATCAAAATCGGCTGAAACGGTTTCCAACACTTGCTTCATCATCCGTTCGCGGTTAGGCATTTGGATCATTTCGATCTCGGCACCTACTAAGTCAATATGAGAAGGAAGAAGAAAAAGGTGCGGCGTTTTCGTTTCAAGAATAATATCCTTTGGATTCACATCATTAATGATGCATTCGTAGATTGATGTCTTTACGGTGCGCGGATCGAAGCCAACGCCAGAAGTAGCATTTGCTTGTGGATCGGCATCTACCAAAAGAGTGCGGTATTCAAGGACAGCCAGACTTGCCGCTAGATTTATTGCCGTTGTAGTTTTACCTACGCCGCCTTTCTGATTCGCTATTGCTATTATTTTTGCCATTTAAGTAGGGCTTTCGATGAATTATGTAAACTACTGAATTATATTGTAATACTATTTCCAATTTGCATTAATAAAAGCTCTTTTCCGGCAGCTGCAAACTTACCAAAAGCTTCGTCCTGATCAATCTTAATATATCCAAAAGTATCGTAATGCATTCCTATAATTTTATCGCAATGGATGAAATCACTTGCGATAACAGCATTATCAATTCCCATCGTAAAGTTATTTCCGATGGGCAAAAAGGCAACATCAATTTTCTTGTAATCGCCTATCAATTTCATGTCTAAAGTTAACGCAGTATCACCAGCATAGTATATGTTCCCTTCTTTTGTTTCTAACAAAAATCCCATTGGATTTCCACCGTAAGAACCATCAGGCAGTGAAGAACTATGAACCGCATTCACACATTTTACCTTTCCAAAATCAAAAATCCAGTGTCCGCCAATATTCATGGGATGCGATTTCTCAACACCTTGACTACTAAGCCAATTAACGATTTCCCAATTGCTAATAATGGTGGCGCCGCTTTGCTTTGCGATAGAAACCGCGTCCGCAATATGGTCCTGGTGTCCATGAGAAATTAAGATGTAGTCCGGCATTAACTTCTTAATATCGATGGAAGAAGCCAATTCATTTGGACTAATAAACGGATCAAATAGAAGAACAGAATTATTTACCTCAACGGTAAAGCAAGAATGTCCTAAATAAGTGATAATCATACTAAACTATATTTTTTTTGAATGGGTGTAAAGCCAATTTTTGGCATTCAGGCAAAGATAAGTTTCTGCCTCGGCCTTTACTATTAAAAGTAGATGTTGTTCCTCAAAGGAATGAGTAGAGAAGAGTTAATTTATTAACATCGTTGGATGTTGGAGGTTGGAGGTTGGTGGTTAGATGTTAGATTTTGGATTTCCAGACTTAGCTTCAATTCGAAGCTTCGGAAAGTAAACTTAACTGTGAAAAAAATAGCTTAACTATTCTTTCTCGACCCAATTACAATCACTAAAAACAAAATTAGCGGAATAATAAAAAAGTTCCGCGATCTACTTCTTCTAGAAAACGACCATTATCGTAGCCAGAGTATTTCAGAGCATAAGTGTAAACTCCGACAGGTGCGTCCTGATTATTATAAGTGCCATCCCAGCCGATATCTGGATTTTCAGAGCTAAATATTAATTGCCCGAAGCGAGTATAGATATCTAACCGAACTTGAAAATCAGTACAGTTCGCCTTGTAATTATAGGTCTCGTTTTTAGTATCGTGATTGGGCGTAAAAGCATTGGGCAAATACACTAAGCAATTGCAAATATTAAAAGTAAGTTCGATGGTGTCTGCCGAAACACCACATTGATTGATTGCCGTTGCATAATATTTTCCTGTAATTCGAGGTTGAAATAAAGAGTCTGTAGACCCATCTTGCCAAGAGTAAGTAGCTCCATAATTGTAAGCGCTTAACACCAAGGGTTGACCTGCACAAAGGATAGAATCTTCACCAAAACTAACATTCGGTTTATCTTGTTGATCGAGAATAATAGTATCAGAAGCTGTACAGTTGTTGATGGATACGATTACGGAGTACACACCTGGATCTTCAGCGAATATAAATTGGTCGGTGGTACCATCTTGCCACAAATAAGTAGCCGATGGATTAGTAGCATCTAAAAAGATAGGAAACCCTTTACATAATGTAGTATCAGGACCGAAAGCTACAAAAGGAGCAGGAGAAAAAATCACATCGACATCATCTATTGTTGAGCAATTGTTTTGGGTTACCGTTACTGAATAATTTCCAGAAGTAGTAACCGCTAATGTTTGGTTAGTTGTTCCATTTTGCCATATGAAAGTTGCACCAACATTACCAGCATCTAAAACAACGGTATCACTGTCGCAAGCATTAATAGTGAGGCCTAAATCGACTACTGGTGAATCATTAAAAATTCCGTCTACAGTATCTTCACCAATACATCCTAAATTATCAATTCTTACCCAAAAAGTATTGGTGGTGTCTGCGTCAAAAGTTAATGTAGAAGTATTGTTTTGCCATAATATAGTTTGTCCAGGAAAGGAACCAGGATTCAAAGTAACAATGGTTCCAAGACAGGCTGTAAAATCACTGCCCAAATCTGGATCAGGGGTCTCGATGATTTGAATAGTATATCGAACTGTATCCCTTAATAATCCTTGCCAAACTACCGCAGTTACCAAATAACTTCCACTTGCATTAAAAGTATGCTGAGGATTTATCTGATTACTCAAATTAAAAATACCTGAAGCCGGATCACCAAAATCCCATCTAACAGAATCGGGAGCAGGGAAAACAGTTGTAAATTGTGTTGGAAATCTTGAACAAGTATCTGCATAGGTAAAATCAGCAACTATAAAGAAACTTTGCAGAAAATTAGGTAAGCCATATTGACCCAATTTTCCTCCTAAGAATAAAGTGTTTGGGGCAAATCCAGCAGCAGCGCCAAGCAATAAGGGCTGATCTATTGATGCCAAGGAAGTTGATTGAAATTGGCAAACATAAATTTTCCCATCAATGCCAAGTTGCAATCCACCAATGAAACCAGGAACAGTTCCAATAGATTGTCCTGAAGCAATGATAGCCGCATTACTTCCAGCATTTAAATCATACTGAAAAATTTGACCTGGATTACTCGTAGTTCCAACATAAACAAATCGACTATCCGGAGAAAATTCGACACCATAAATTTGAGGTGTAAAAGTGATGTTTATAGGATTTGAAATTTGACCCGTGATATTATTGAAATCGAAGATCTCACATACTTTTAGTCCTCGAATAGCACAAGCCAATTTCTGTGCATTTGAACTGGCTTTTAAGTAACCATGTGAATTAGTAAAATTACCTCCATGAACTACTCCCACAGTTGATGTAATAGGAGTTAATGAAACGCCGCTTGGAGTGATTTCAAAAGCTAAAAAATCGCCGTTATTCCATCCATGAACAATGACAAAAGCATCAATTCCATTTGCATGTCGTACGGCGGTTAACTTTTCAGTGACAGGAGTAGTTAGGGTGACATTTTTCACGGTAACATCGCCGTTACCTCCATTCAAACTCATATCCACTTCACTGTAACAGAGTCCACGCGGACCACCATTCGTATCAACAGTAAAAATATAATAAGTACCAGGTGTAGCAGGCTTAGGAACAATAATCGCAGTTTGTGTAGCGGCGCCATCCCCATTCAATCCAGTACCGGAAGGCATGGGAGTATGCGTTTTATCCCAGACCATATTTCCATTTGTGTAAAATTGAAGGACGCCATTTACATCTGAAATTGTGGCACATCCTTCAAAAGCACTCATTGCGCCATTGGTTATTGCGGTAGGCGGGACGGTATTAAAATCTAAACCGGCTTGGTTTCCAAAATACCAATACCTTCCTTCTAAAGTTTGTGCAAAACTTGAGGAATGGCAGATAGTGACAAGAAATAGTAGAAGAAGGCTATGAATCCGTTTCATGGATGTACAAAAATGCTAAAAAGTACTCATCTAAAAAAGTAAAACTCCGTCTGTTGCATGTTGGATCGGGTAAATCTTCTGATTTGGCGGATCAAATCGTTTCCCTTTTCTACTTTTGAAGCTTAAAATATTTAAAAAAATGCAAAAAGTTAAGCAACTACTCGTCCTCTTGGTGATGGGTTTTCTACCGTTGATGGGCTATTCTCAAACAGAATTAGCCGCTTCTATTCCATATGACACAGTAGCTGGCGACCCGTTAAAAGCGAGAATTTATACGCTAGAAAACGGATTAAAAGTTTATTTGTCGGTTTATAAAGATGAGCCAAGGTTTCAATCGATGATCGGCGTAAAATCTGGATCGAAGCAAGACCCATCAGACCACACTGGATTAGCTCATTACCTAGAACATTTACTTTTTAAGGGAACGGATGTTTATGGAACTAATGATTTTTCTAAGGAAAAGCCTTTATTAGATACCATCGTGAGTTTGTATGAACAATATGGAGCGCTGAAAGATTCAACGTTGCGCAAACGAATGTATCATAAAATTGATTCCATTTCAGGAGAGGCTGCCAAATTTGCTATTCCAAATGAGTTTGATAAGATGATGGAAGGGCTGGGTGTTACGCAAGTAAATGCATATACCTCGAATGAACAAACGGTTTATATCAATAATGTTCCGAGCAATCAGCTTGAAAATTTCCTAACGGTAGAGGCTGAACGCTTTCGGAAATTAGTGATGCGTCTATTTCATACTGAATTAGAAGCGGTTTATGAAGAAAAGAACATTTCTCTTGACAGAGATAACTCCAAGGTGTATGAAACTTTATATGCTTCATTATTTGAGAACCATCAATACGGAACTCAAACTACCATTGGAACGATTGAACATTTGAAAAGTCCATCGCTGGTGGCTATTCAAAAATATTTTGATACCTATTATACTCCCAATAATATGGTCTTTGCACTAAGTGGCGATTTTGATCCGGATGAAGCTATTCGAATTATTAGTGAGAAATTTGGCAAGATGATGCCAAAGGATATACCACCTTTTAGTGTAGCGAATGAAAAATTTATAAAAATGCCTGTGGTAAAAGAAGTGTGGGGACCTGATGCAGAGAGTATGATGATGGGATTCCGTTTTAAAGGTGCGAATTCACTGGATGCTGATTTATTAACTGTGGTAGATTATATTTTATCGAATGGACAAGCCGGACTTCTTGACATTAATTTGAATACAAAACAAAAAGTATTGAGTGCTGGATCGTCTACTGATATCATGAAAGATTACAGTGTGCATATGTTTTCGGGTCGACCAAGAGAAGGACAAACGTTAGAACAAGTTCGTGACCTTTTATTGGGACAAATTATGGAAATGAAGATGGGAAACTTTCCCGATTGGATGATCACTGCAGTAATAAATAATTTAAAATTAGAGCAAGAAAAAGCATATGAAAGTAATTTCAGTCGAGCCTCTGCCATGTTGAATGCTGAGTTGGATGGAGTTCCTTATAAGGATGTTGTAAATCGATTAGATCGATTATCAAAAATCAATAAACAGCAAGTGATACAATTTGTTCGTGATTGGTATGGAGATAATTATGTTATCGTGTTCAAGAGAAGTGGGGTAGATGAGAATTCGGTTAAAGTTGAAAAACCTTCTATCACACCAGTTGTCATGAACAGAGATATGCAATCGCCGTTTTTAAAGACAATCATGGAAAATAAAGTGAAGCCCATCTCACCTGTTTTCATTGATTATGCAACCTCCATTCAAACCAATAAATTGAAGAGTTCAATTCCTGTGTACTCCGTAAAAAATACAGAGAATAATTTATTTTCGATGAGTTATACGGTGGAGATGGGCAATGCGCAAGATAAGCGTTGGCCGCTCATTATGCAGTACGTGGATTATTTAGGAAACGATAAATTCACGGCATCTCAACTTCAAGAAGAATTCTACAAATTAGGTTGTTCTTATTCTGCTTTTGCTAGTGAAGATGAAATCAATATTCGCTTAGAGGGAATCAGTAGCAATTTTACATCAGCTTTACTTTTATTAGAGAGCTTGTTAGCTGGTCCGGTTGCGGACGAAGAAGCGTTGAAAAATTTAGTGGATGATATTCTAAAGAAAAGAGAGAACGCCAAGTTAAATAAGAATGAAATATTGTCGCGCGTTTCTTCATATGCTCGGTTTGGTCCCGAGTCGGCAGCTACTTATTTGATGAGTGAAGAAGAATTAAAGCAAATTACAGGAAAGGATTTAGCGGTCTTGCTTCGTAACCTTACGGGATATATGCATCGTATCGATTATTATGGAACCTTAGAAACGCCAAAGTTGATCGAGTTGCTCAATAAATTTCACAAAACTCCACGCGGATTCCAAGCGGTTACAAAAGGAAAAGTATTTACAGAAGAGGCGACTGATGATGGAAAAGTATTTTTCGTGAATTATGAAATGAAGCAAGCGGAAGTACAATTCTTATCTAAAGGTGGAGCTTACGACAAAAATATTCAGCCTATGGTACAAATGTACAGTCGCTATTTTGGTGGAAGCATGTCGTCGCCTGTATTTCAAACGATGAGAGAAAGCAAAGCATTAGCTTATTCGGTGAGTTCTAGATATGTTTCACCAAGCCGTCTAGATCGTTCCTATTTAAACATGGCCTATATTGGTACGCAAGCCGATAAATTACCAGAAGCACTTGACGGCATGATGGAATTATTGCAAGTGATGCCTGTATCGGAAAAATCATATACTCAAGCAAAAGAAGGAGTATTACAAGGTATAGCAAGCGATCGAATCACTAAGATGGAAATCATCAGGTCCTACCACGGATTAAAGAAATTAGGAATCAATTATGATTTGAGAAAAGAGACGTATGAAAAAATATCGACCATGTCTATTAAAGATGTAGAAACATTTCATCAAAAGTATATCAAAGGAAAAAAATACAGAATCGCAGTGATCGGTTCAAAAGAGAAAGTAAATTTTAAAGACTTGGAAAAATTCGGTCC
>JANOAX010000063.1:0-10791 GCA_031411335.1 Bacteroidota bacterium | reverse complement strand
ATTGGATTCGCTACGTCATGTACGCTGCTTCGGTGCGAATACAGGAAGAATTTATATATCGATTAGTGGAGGAACAACGCCATATTCGATTTTATGGAACGATGGAAATACCAATGAAGATCGATTGACCTTAAGTGCTGGAACGTATACGGTAACAGTAACTGATTTTGGAGGTTGTTCTTCACAGTTAACAGTTACGATCAATCAAAATCCTGTTTTAGTAGCTAACTTCACTACACAGCAAGCAACTTGTAATCAGCCAAACGGTAGCGCAACGGTCACACCAAGCGGAGGTGTTTCTCCTTACACTTTATTGTGGGAAACCGGAGCAACAACAAGTACCATTTCGAATTTGTTAGCAGGAAATTATTCGGTTACAATCACTGATAGTTTAAATTGTTCCCGTGTCGATTCTGTGAATGTTTCCAATTCTGGAGCTCCTATTATTCAGTTGCAAAATCAAACTTTACCAAGTTGCTTTGGTGGAAATAATGGGAGTTTAACCATTACGATTACTTCTGGACAAACTCCATATACTATTCTTTGGTCGAATGGAGATACTGGATTAACAGCAGATACGCTCACAGCAGGTACGTATACAGTTACCGTTAGTGATGGACTCGGATGTTCGACAACACAATCTTTTAATTTGTCGCAACCCACTCAGATTGCTTTACAAATGTCTTCAATTCCTGCTTTCTGTGGACAAGTTAACGGCTCTGCCACTGTACTAGCTAGTGGAGGTACAGGAACTTTAAGTTATTTATGGTCAACTGCAGCTACCACATCTACTATAACATCTCTCGCATTTGGAACATATACAGTGACAGTTACGGATCAAAATCTTTGCACCAATTCATCCTCTGTCAATGTTGTTTCTCTAGCAGCACCTAACGCAACTACCAATCAAGTGACCAATGTAAATTGCTTTGGTGGATCAACCGGTGCAGTTACCGTGAATATAGCTGGTGGCACTGGAGCATTGTCGTTTGCATGGTCATCAGGTCAAACTACTCAAAATATTTCAGGTGTTATTTCTGGAACTTATTCACTAATTGTAACAGATAGTGCTGGATGTAAAGATACATTGGGAGTGTTTGTGAATGAACCTTCTCAACTAACATTAGTGCCTACCGTTGTTGATGCAAGTTGTGGAAGTTCCAACGGATCTATTTTAATCGTGGTGAATGGTGGTTCACCTGGCTATCAATATTTATGGTCAACTGGTGCTACCATTGATTCTATTCAAAATCTTGCCGCAGGTTCGTATACGGTAACAGTTACAGATTTTAATCTTTGTACGCTTCAACAAACAATTATCGTTAATAATCAAAATGGACCTGTTGTTGATTTGGTAAGTATGACACCTGTTTCTTGTCCAACCAGTAGTGATGGTAGTATCGATATTGATGTATTATTTGGTAGCTTCCCATTTGATTATTTGTGGAGCGATGGAACTACCAATCAAGATTTGACAAATGCTCCTTCTGGAATTTATACGCTCACCGTAACCGATGATAATAATTGCATTACAACGTTCATTGATACGATTACACAACCAACATCAATTCAAGTGGCATTTACTGTAACCGCTCCAAGTTGTGATTTAGCGAATGGAATTATAACGGCAACTGCATCCGGTGGTACTCCTAATTATTCCTATTTATGGTCGAATGGAAATGGATCTTCAAATATTTCAGCCATTAATACCGGCACTTATACTGTTACTGTAACCGATGGAGCAACTTGTACTTTTGATACGAGCATTTCCATTTCCAATACAGGAATCCCAGTAATTGCATCGTTGGCTATTGATAGTGTCGATTGTAATGGAGGAAATAATGGGGTTATTGATTTGGATGTTACGGGTGGTGTAGCACCTTACATTTATACTTGGATTAATACCAGTCAAACTACGCAAGATGTGGACTCTTTAGTGGCTGGATCATATACCGTAATTGTAACAGATGATATGGGTTGTACCTCGACACAAACGTATACTGTGAGTCAGCCAAGTCCTTTGCAGCTATCTTTCCCTGTTTTGCAAAATGCGGCATGCGGTCAATCCAATGGCGTTGTATCCGTAGCTACCAACGGTGGTGTACCTGGCTATAATTATTTATGGTCGAATGCAAGCGTAGCCGATACGATCTTTAATTTGGTAGCAGGAAGTTATACCGTTACCGTAACTGATTTTAAAGGGTGTTCGTCAAGTTCAATAGCAAATATTAGTAACCTAACGGGGCCGACTATACTAAGTATTAATTCTGTAAATGTTTCGTGTAATGGTGGATCCGATGGATCGATCACTGTAGTTGCTTCTGGAGTTTCTTTGCCATTAACGTATGCATGGAGTAACTTGCCCGATACCGTTCCCAATTTAACTGGATTGGCAGTAGGTTCGTATACGCTTACCGTTACTGATGCTGCAGGATGTGTTGTGATAAGTACAATTATTATTACTGAGCCTGCACCATTTGTAGTGAATGCGGTGATTACACAAAATAATCCTCCTTATAATGTAAGTTGTTTTGGATTGTCAGATGGTGAATTGTTTTTAAGCGTTACGGGCGGAACAGCTCCTTACACTTTTGTGTGGAGTAATGGTGCAATCACTCAAAACTTGTTGAATCTTTCTGCTAGTGTTTATACCGTCTTTATCACAGATGCACGAAATTGTACAACCAATAAATCGTATACGCTTACTCAACCTCCGCAGTTGATTTCTGATGCAGGCCCTGATCTTATCGTTTGCGGACAAAGTATAGCATCTCTTTCAGCAAATAATCCTACGGTTGGAATCGGATTTTGGCAAGTGATTTCATCGGATAGTGTCATCGTATTTTCTGATTCAGCTTCTGCAACTTCCACCATTTCTAACTTAGGCGTTGGAGATAATATCTTGTCATGGACCATTACTGACGGACTCTGCTCAAGCACAAGTGAAGTGATTGTTACGAGTGCAACTGCCATTGAAGCCATTGGTGGAATCGATCGTAAGGTGTGTGGACAGGAAGTAAATTTAAATGCAACTCGCCCTGAGTTTGGTTATGGATATTGGACTGCATTGAGTCCAGGAACTTTTATAACGGATACTTCAAAAGCATCAACATTTGTGACTGGATTAAGCTATGGCCTCAACACATTCCTTTGGACTGTAGTGAATGGATCTTGTAGAGATTCTGTGGTCGTTACCATTACACGAAAGGATACGTTGGATTGTTTGCCTCGTATTGAATTACCTACTGCTTTCTCTCCAAATTTTGACGGAAATAATGATTACCTAGTTATAAAAGGATTAGAAGAATATCCCGATAATGAAATCATTATTTATAATCGCTGGGGTCAAGTGGTCTTTACTCAAAAAAGTTATCGTAACGATTGGATTGGCATTAATGACAATGGAGAACCCTTAGTGGATGGTACGTATTTCGTAATTGTAAAAGCGAAGTACATCAGTAGAATATATAATTCTTATTTGGACTTGAGACGATGAAAAAGATTATTTTATTCTGCATAGCATCCTTTGTTTGCATCCAACTTTATGGACAGCAAAGTCCTTTGATGAGTCATTATATGTTTAATGGTTTGTTGCTAAATCCTGCTTATGCGGGAAGTAAGGAATATGTAAGTACTACATTACTTTATCGTAAGCAGTGGGTGGGCATGGAAGGAGCACCCGTAACGTACAGTGGTTCTGTACATGGTTTATTGAAGAAAAAGAAATTAGGTCTGGGTGCATTGTTGCAACAAGATAAAATTGGAGTGACTAAACAGACTGATTTATATAGTATGCTTTCTTATCATGTTCCTATGGGAATGGGTAAATTAAGCGTAGGGCTGCAAGCAGGCGTAAGTAATTTTAGTTCTGAAGTCGTGAAGTTGACTTATTGGGATCCAGGAGATAAAGTTTTTGAATTTAATACATTTAGTAATCTTCTTCCCAATGCGGGTTTAGGTGCTTATTATTATCGTGAGTTATTTTATGCAGGACTATCCGCTCCATTTCTTGTAAGTTATAATCCAAATGAAAGCGCATCTCTTGAATCAAGCGTTCCCGTGCATAAGCAATCGCGACGTTTTTTTGCTACGGTAGGAGGGGTGATCGAAACAGAAGGTGAAATTAAATTTAAGCCTTCGGCATTGGTTCGTTACGAGGCAAATGCTCCCGTACAGTTTGATGTAAATTTGAATATGTTGATCAATGATATTTTTTGGATCGGTGCTTCTTATCGTTCTGATGAAGCGATCGTTGTTTTATTAGAGTATCAGATTAGCCGAAAATTCAGATTTGGATATTCTTATGATTATACACTTGGAGAGTTGGGAAATTATAATTCGGGTTCACATGAAATCATGATTGGTTATGATTTTGGTTTTGCAGTTACTAAAATGAAATCACCGCGCTACTTCTAATGAGACATACTAAGGTCTTCTATCATTTTTTTATACTGGCTTGTATCTGTGTTATGCAAGGCTGTGTAAGTGTGCACTTGAGAACAGCTAACGAATATTATGAGCAGTTTGCTTACGCTTCAGCTGCCAAGGAATACGAATATGTGCTTGGTAAAAAGGTGGATCGTGATGCCATCATTAATATTGCCGACTGTTATCGTCAAATGGGGAATCCAGTGAAAACTGAATTTTGGTACCAACGTGCTCTAAAACTTCCCAATCCAAAAGTAGAGTGGGGACTCTTCATTGCAGAAGCCATGATGAAGAATGGAAATTATGAGGGAGCTAAGCAAAGTTTAATAAATTATATTAATTTAAATAAAACCGATTTTCGTGCACATCGCATGTTGGAATCATGTGATAGCATCACGGAATTTTATAAGGATACTACGCTTTACACCGTATCGGTATTGAAGTTTAATACCCCCAGCGATAATTTTTTCAGTCCTGCATTTTATCGTCAAGGCATCGTCTTTCTTTCTGATCGAATGGAGAAAGGCTTAAGTAAAACTACTTCTGATGGAACTGGAAAACGGTTTTTGGATTTGTTCTATATCAAGAAAACCGATCGTGGAAATTGGATGGAACCAGAACCCTTACGAGGCGAAGTGAATGGTAAGTTTAATGAAGGCCCCGTCGTATTTTCGAAGGATTTTTCAACGATGTATTTCACTCGAAATAATTATGTGAGCAATCGTGCCGAAAAGAATAGTAAGAATGTAAATGTACTTAAAATTTTCCGCGCAGATGCAAAGGATGGTGAATGGATTGTGAAAGGCCCTATGTATTTTAATAGTGATGAGTATTCCATTGGACATCCTGCTTTGAATGCATCTGGCACTTCTATGATTTTTTCTTCGGATATGCCATGGGGTTATGGTGGTGCGGATTTGTATATGGTGCATTGGGAGGGCGGCGAAAGATGGAGTAGTCCCATTAACTTAGGTCCAAAGGTGAATACAGAAGGGAATGAGTTGTTTCCATTTATGTTTACAGATTCTATTCTTTATTTTTCTTCGGATGGTCATACTGGAGTAGGTGGTCTCGATATTTATGAATCGAATTACTTTAATGGTGGATGGGAAGCCCCGTTAAATTTAGGTGCTCCCATCAATTCATCACACGACGATTTTAGTTTTATTATGGATTCTACAGGAGTGAATGGATATTTCTCTTCCTCTCGAAATGGATTGGTAGATAAAATTTACAGTTTTGAAAAACATCCTCCTCAATTAATTCTTGCTATGAAGGTGACAGATGGTAAGTCTAAAGCGCCAATTGCAAATGCAGAAGTAAAAGTATTTTCTAAAGGAAAATTATTAAAGTCATATACTACCAGTTCGGTTGGTGGACTCAAATTGGAACTGCATCCCGAAAGGAGTTACAAGTTTACGATTGATCATCCCGATTATTATTTGATTAATTCAGAAGTAAGTACAGTAGGAATTAAATTTTCCGAAGTGTTAGATCATCCCATCGAACTTCGAAAAATCATTTTAGATAAACCTACCATTTGGCAAGGAATCAGTTTTAAGAAGAAAACATTTGAGTTGAAGTTGACTTCGGGTGATGCCATGCAACGTTTGTTGACTTTCTTGAATGACAATCCAAGAGTGAGTGTGGAGATAGGATCCTTTACAGATTCACGAGGTAGTGATGGAGATAATAGTTACCTAACACAACAACGTGCAGAATTAGTAGTTTCCTATCTGGTGAGTCAAGGTGTAAAAGCTTCCAGACTTACTGCGAAAGGATATGGCGAAACGAAATTGTTGAATCGATGCGTGAATGGTCTTTTGTGTATCGAAGAAGATCACGAGACCAATAATCGTGTTGAGTTTACCATTAAGGGCATTGCCAAAGACAGCAGTCTTCCATGATGAATGATGCGATACCTCTCGCCGAACGCATGCGTCCCATCACCATAAATGATGTTGTTGGACAAAAACATTTAACGGGCGATGATGGTGTTTTGAAACGACTATCAGCAAACGGAAATTTACCATCTATTATTTTTTGGGGTCCTCCGGGTACAGGTAAAACAACCTTGGCGTCCATCTTAGCAAAAGATTTAGGCTTACCCATGTTTTCCTTGAGTGCTATTAATGCAGGCGTGAAGGATATTCGTGATGTGATAGCGAGTGCAAAAGAAAAGGGAAAATCAGTTTTGTTCATTGATGAGATTCATCGTTTCAATAAATCGCAGCAAGATTCTTTATTGGCCGCTGTTGAACAAGGAATCATTACGTTGATTGGTGCTACCACCGAAAATCCATCTTTTGAAGTGATTCGACCATTGTTATCGAGGAGTCAAGTTTATATTTTAGATACGTTGCGTGAAGAAGATTTGGATTTGTTAGTAGAACGTGCTCTTAAAAAAGATGAATTTTTAAAAGAGAGAAAAGTAGAAATCAAAGAGAAAACCGCTTTGTACGGACTCTCCGGTGGCGATGCACGTAAACTGTTAAATTTATTGGAACTCGTTATTAATTTTTCAACCGAAGATCCTGTCATCATCAACGATGAAATGGTGATGCGCATTGCACAGCAACGAATCGCAGCATACGACAAAGGCGGTGAACAGCATTACGATATTATTTCAGCATTCATTAAATCCATTCGTGGCTCCGATCCCAATGCGGCGTTGTATTGGTTAGCGCGCATGGTAGAAGGTGGAGAAGATCCTAAGTTTATTGCACGAAGAATGGTGATTTTGGCTTCTGAAGATATTGGAAATGCCAATCCGAATGCTTTGCTCATTGCATTGGCTTGTTTTCAGGCAGTGGAGATGATTGGATATCCCGAATGTACCATCAACTTAGCACACGCCGTTACCTATTTGGCATCCTCTGCAAAAAGCAATGCTAGTTATATGGCCTTAAAGAGTGCGCAGAAGGCGGTGAAGGAACATGGCGACGCACCAGTTCCATTATACTTGAGAAATGCGCCTACGAAACTTATGAAGGACTTAGATTACGGTACTGGATACCGTTATGCTCACGATTTCGAATTGAATTTCTCAAAGCAAGAGTATTTGCCCGATCAATTGAAAGGAATGAAATTCTACGAGCCGAGCGATAATGCGCGAGAAAAAGAAATTCGTAACTTTCTGAAGTTGCGATGGGAGGATAAGTATAATTATTAATGTTGATTTAGTTTATTAGCCATTGAAATTGTGATTCCATCTACTATGATTAAAAAAGAAAACAGTTCTCTTCAGCCCTACAATACATTTGGAATTGATGTGAATGCCGATGGGTTGTTAACTATCGAAACGGTGGATGAGCTTCGTGAAGTACTACAAGATGAATCTTTGAAGAATCAATCGAAGTTGATTCTAGGAGGTGGAAGTAATATTTTATTTACACAACCTGTGAAAGGAGTTGTGTTGTTGAATCGTTTGAAGGGCATTGAAATTTTTAAAGAAGACGAATCGAATGTCTATGTGAAAGTTGGTGCTGGAGAAGTATGGCATCAATTCGTGATGTGGGCAGTAGAGAAGGGATATGGTGGAATTGAAAATTTAAGTTTGATTCCTGGTAGTGTAGGAGCTGGACCCATGCAAAATATTGGAGCGTATGGTGTGGAATTGAAAGATTCATTTTACGAGTTAGAAGCGATGAATTTAGCTACCTTAGAAATTCAAAAGTTTTCGGCAGCCGACTGTAAATTCGGATATCGTGAAAGCGTATTTAAAAATGAATTGAAGAATCAATACTTTATTACTTCCGTTTCATTCCGTCTCAGTAAACATCCTCAACTAAACACAAGTTACGGAGCCATCTCGCAAGAATTAGCAGCGCGTGGTGTGGTTTCTCCTACGGTTAAAGATGTAAGCAACGCCGTCATCAGCATTCGTCAAAGCAAATTACCCGATCCCAAAATATTAGGCAACTCCGGAAGTTTTTTCAAAAATCCCGAAATCACAAAAGAGCATTTCGAAAAATTACAACAGCAGCATCCTAACGTTGTCGCCTATCCGACATCCACCGGTAGCATGAAACTAGCAGCAGGTTGGATGATTGAGCAATGTGGATGGAAAGGAAAAGTGGTTGGACATACCGGCTCACACAAAGACCAAGCTTTAGTATTGGTCAACTACGGCGGAGCAACAGGAGCAGAAGTTTACCAATTAGCAATAGACATCAAAAAAAGCGTATTCGAAAAGTTTGGGGTGGAGATAAATCCTGAGGTGAATGTTTATTAGAGAGGGAATTCATTTTAGCTAATACTTTCTAGATCGGATTTTGGAACAGAATCAACATTCCATCTCCTGACTAGCTGGATATCATATTCCCAAAACAAAGCAGTTTTGTGATTACAAAATCCTGATATCTAATCAGTCTTCTCTTGTTTATTAAAGTAGAAGTAGTAATCCGTTGTACTGGTTCAATTTATGAATAATACTAAGTTCCCAATTATTTTATTATTCATTGCAGGTTTTTTGTTAAATTTGAAAAATAATAAATAGATTCGAATGAATTATTTGATGATAGGACTACGATTTATTTTGTTTACTTTTTTGGTTTTATTAGGTTGTACTGCTAAAGAATCAAATAAAGAATTTGCAGAGAATATTGAAAGCACTTCTGCTATCAATATCGATTCTACTCAAAATAATGATTGCCAATTTTTGGATAGAAGTGATTTAAGTGGAATTGATAATCTTGGAACAATTGTGAATTTGAAGAAACTTAATGGTATAAAGGCTTTGAAATTTAGTAGGAGTCCAGCTTTTTATGGTAGCTGTATTAACTTAGTCGATAGTTTTGATAATTTTAAAATTTACAAGACTATAAATCGTTTAATGTTTTTAGAGTCTTATGCATTCACTGAATTGATTTTCTATTGCGACCAATTAGTAATAATCCAGATGGACTTAAATCCTCAAAAATGGGCATATGATGGTCGGCTTCAAAATGAATTGGAGGTTGTATTTGGAAAGCCTAATTCTAACGATAAACAAATTGATTCGGTATCCACTGTTTCTGGTCGATATACATTTAACTTTTTTAACAAAAATGATGCAGAGGATTTTAGCGAATCTGTAGAGGAAGTTTACAATTCAATTTTATTTTCACAACCAATTGTTTATCGTTTACCAGAGTTGGAAGATATAACAATTAACAAAGTTAAGAATCCGAATGCTACTGATGCTAAATATGATGTTGGTGTAGACATCAATGAAGAAGAGTATAATTTAATTAAGAATCATAATTTAAATTCACCTCCAATTATTAGGAAAAATGTTAACATAAATTATTTGGATTATATTAAAATTGTTTCAACATGGAAATTTGAAAATTACGCTCTTTTGTTTCAAATTCAAAGAACTTCAGATTTGTATCAAACTAAATATGAAGTAAATAATCCGCTAAAAAAGTCAGGGTATGCATTTTATGATAAAACTAGTTTTTTTATAACTTATACTGTAGATGAAAATTATCTTTCTTTGTTTCAAAAGGCAAAGGAAAATGTGTTGTTAAAAGAAAAAATGCAAAGACGTAATGAAGAGGATTCAGTAAAATTGAAGAGTATATTTGAAAGTTTTTGATGTAAGTATTCGTAAGTTAAAACAAAAAACAAATAGTATAAATTGTAGAATCTAATCAATGACAGTACCAATTTATACTCGAAAAAATTAAAACTTAGTAATGAGAGGAATGCATTATTCTCTTTTTCTGTTACTAACCAGTATTCAAAGTTAATTTTTATTGTAAGTTTTAATATGGATTTGCATTTGTCTTTCTTCTGAGCCATACTAGATAACTTCATCCTGGACCCATATGAGTTGAATTTCCCTCTCAAAACGTTTGACCATCACAAAATTGTTTGGGTTTATTGGTTGATAACTTTTTGAAAAATGCGGGTATTTGACCCTGTCAAAGTGCATTTCAGTTCAAGCAGCCCCTGAAAATATTGTCAAACACTAATTGTAAATCATTCACCTAATTTTTCTTTAAAATAAATTTGGAATAACACCCATTTGGTATTATCATTACTCAGATTGAACACCTGCGCATTCAATGTTTAAGTTAGTAAAGCTCCTATTGTAATCAATAATAATGCTGCTAATTCTAATAGAAATAATGATGGACAACAAAGTGTTTTTATAACCCACTTTCTTACCGTCTATTCTCCTCTACATCCAATAATAAATTTCGATTGTGGTCGAACTTTGCATTATGAAAATGATGCAGTCAAAATCTATTGTCATATAAATACTAGAAAAGTGGTCAAAATACGACGTAAAAATGCATCAAATCGAACCAGATGCAAAAATATTGGTAACAAATTGTCCTTATTTTACTTTTTGTGTCGGGCAAGCTTGCATCG
>JANOAX010000062.1:0-2893 GCA_031411335.1 Bacteroidota bacterium | reverse complement strand
AACAGTAGTGCTGAAATCATCATAAAAATTTCCGATTGAAACATAACTATAACTTGAATCAGCAATAAAAGATCCCGAAATTCTAGTCCAATTAACAGAATCAGACAACATGGATGAATATGCCATGTGTGAAATATTGTCAATTGGTACGGGATTCGTTTTTGAATAGGAATTGCTGAAAAAACGAAGGCCAAGATTATTACTTGCATATCCTGTCAAAATACTATCTGATCTAACCGCATAAAAGGAACAATAATACTTTGTTCCAATTTGTAATGGTGAAGTTAAATTTATACCAATAATTTCTCTATAAGTTGAATCATTGGGGTTTATATTTATTCTATAGGTTGCAATTCCCACAAATGCATTGCCACTGTGCGCATTTTGAAAGCCCCAAGTAGCATTTGGTACATTAACTATATTACTACATGAGTTAAAATAATCCGGTGACGACCTATAGGAAACCCATCCTAGAGATGCGTCCAATTGATCTAATGTACTTGGACAAACCAATGTATCCTCAAAACTCGGATTAGGCACTAAATTTACCTGAGCGTTTCCAACCCCAGCAAAAAAATAATAGAAGCAAGAAAATCTTTTTTGGGTTCATCTAAAAAAATTAATTAAAGTGGAAGGTAAGAAATACCTGTTGAACTTTATAAACTAATTCGCAAAATACTTCAACAACTCAGTAATCTTCTTCTTGAGTTCAGTACGTTTAACAATGAAATCTAAAAAACCATGTTCGAGGAGAAACTCGGATGTTTGAAAACCCTTGGGAAGATCTTTTCCGATGGTTTCTTTTACTACTCTGGGACCAGCAAAACCAATTAATGCGCCCGGCTCTGCAATGTTTAAATCACCTAGCATCGCGAAAGATGCCGTAACTCCGCCTGTAGTAGGATCGGTCACAAAAGAGATGTAGGGAAGTCCGGCAGCTGAAAGTTGAGTGAGCATTGCCGAGGTTTTCGCCATTTGCATTAATGAATACGCCGCTTCCATCATACGAGCACCGCCCGATTTAGAAATGATCATGAATGGCGTTTTGTTGAGGATGGAATAATTTATCGCTCTGGCTATCTTTTCTCCCATCACCGAACCCATCGAACCACCAATGAATTTAAAATCCATACAAGCAATGGTAAGTGGCATACCGTTTACTTTTCCAGAGGCGGTACGAATGGCATCCTTTAAACCGGTCTTTTTCTGCGTATCTACTAAACGGGAAACGTATTCTTTGGTATCTACAAATTTTAGTGGATCACCCGAAGACATATTCGCATTGAACTCTTCAAATTCGTTGTTATCAAAAAGGATGGCGAAGTATTCTTCCGATCCAATGCGATCGTGATAGTCGCATTTTACACAAACCCACATATTCTCTTCGTGTTCTTGAGAGGGAATGATGGATTTACAGGAGGGACACTTATGCCAAAGGCCTTCCGGTGTTTCCTTCTTTTCGTGGGAAGCCGTTGTGATACCTTCTTTAATTCTTTTGAACCAACTCATGAATCGTGTTTTACGAAATTAAGAATTCGAAAATGAAATTTCCTCTTACTATGCAATCGTTACTTCTTTTGATAAATACACATCTTGGATGGCATTTAACATTTGGATTCCTTCGTTGAAAGGTTTTTGGAAAGCTTTGCGTCCGGAGATGAGTCCGTGTCCACCTGCACGCTTGTTCACTACAGCAGTGGTTACTGCTTCCGACATATCACTTGCGCCTTTGCTTTCTCCACCTGAATTAATCAATCCCATGCGGCCCATGTAACAATTCGCTACTTGGTAGCGACATAAATCGATCGGGTGGGCAGTGGTTAATTCATCATACACTTTTTTATGAGTCTTTCCGAATTTCACAGCGTTATATCCGCCGTTATTCGTTGGTAATTTTTGTTTGATGATATCTGCTTGGATGGTTACGCCAAGGTGATTGGCTTGGCCAGTTAAATCAGCAGATGTACTGTAGTCGACACCATCCACCTTGAATGCATTGTTACGTGTATAACACCAGAGAATAGTTGCCATACCTAACTCATGCGCGCGCTCAAATGCTTGTGCTACTTCTACAATTTGTCGAGACGATTCTTCCGATCCGAAGTAAATAGTAGCACCTACAGCTGTAGCTCCTAAATTCCAAGCTTCATCCACAGAACCAAACATAATTTGATCGAACTTATTCGGGTAGGTTAAAAATTCATTGTGATTAATTTTTACAATGAAAGGAATTTTATGTGCGTATTTACGAGACACAGAAGCTAATACTCCATAGGTAGAAGCAACAGCATTGCAGCCGCCTTCAATAGCTAATTTCACAATATTCTCAGGATCAAAAAACATAGGATTCGGTGCAAACGAAGCGCCGGCACTGTGCTCGATACCTTGATCGACAGGAAGGATACTTACATAGCCAGTATTCGCTAATCTTCCATGATCATAAATAGCCTGTAAACTTCTAAGCACTTGGTTCGAACGATTACTTGGAATAAAAAGACGATCAACAAAATCGCCACTTGGGAGATGAATATTTTCCTTAGATATGGTCTTGCAAGTATGGTTAAGTAGGAGTTCTGCGTCGGCTCCGAGTAGTTCAGTTATTTTGCTAATGGACATATTTAATTGTTTTTGAGCGTATTATGGCTAATTTACCCTATTTTAAGAAGTACAAATCTAAGCAAAATTGATTAAATATAAGAAGTTGGAGGTTAGATGTTGGTCGCGAGGCTTCGCGATTAGTGGTTGAAAGTTAGTTGTTAGATTCTTCTTTGGTTTTATTTCCAAAGTATCAAGAGGATTTCATCAATTAATTTTACAAAGGGTTTTCGGATTCTGCAAATTTAAATCTTCTATTTAGTTCAAGCCTCTCCCCAACCCCTCTCCAAGGGAGAGG
>JANOAX010000061.1:0-8456 GCA_031411335.1 Bacteroidota bacterium | reverse complement strand
TTAGGGCAGCCCCGAAAGACTACCCTAAAGGAACTAGCTTAAAGCTGTTCTGATAGATCAAAAGTAATAAAAAAATATCAAATTTGATTTGGAATTTAACACAGAATCTTTGCGAGAAACACCAGAGTCGAAACTCTGCTGAGAAAACTTCGCGCCTCTGCGCCTCGCGAGAAACACTAGAGTCGAAACTCTGCTGAGAAAACTTAAGTGACAAAAAAACCCGTAATGTTTTTATTCCTAATACTTCACTCCCAAACTATCTAAATCTTCAATACTAATGGATGGTGGCATAATTCCATTCGAAATACGATACAACATCAATGCCCCAACCGCTTTCGCTTCTTCTTCGGTGTTAAATCCTTTATTGCCTTGAATAGCAGGAATTGAATTTTGATGTATCATCATCTTTCCTTCTTGATAAATATCAAATCCAAATCCTTCTAACCCATCTGCATTTTTAAATGTATGCATGGAAAAATGCGAGGAAGTAGAATCGGAAACAGGAGTAGCTTCAGGAATTTTTGATTCTACAATGGAATCAGTACAAGACGTATGTCCATTTTCAGAGAGTGGATTTGTGCATGATGCAAATGCTATCCCAATTAGAATTGCAAATGAAATTCTCATCAATTACATTTTTGATAATGCGTTTTTCAAGAAATCGATGACGTTTACTTCCGTAGCATCGATGTTTTTGATTTCAGCAATGTACCAACTAATCCAATCACCCATGTGTAACAAATACAATGAACGTTGTAACTGTGTAGCACCTTTTGCTTTCATCTCAATGAGTGTAGCATTATTTCGTTTTACAACATCTCCAGAAATTTCCATTCGCTTTTGTGTACGGAAATAATCATCTTCACAACGGAACATCAATACAACAGCTTCTGGATGCGGCTCTGTCCAACCTACTAATTCGTTATGATTCATCTCAGGTAAAACGTTATGCCAACAAAGCATTTTACTGTTTTCGTTGATCTGTTGACGGAACCGTACCGCTACGCCTTCATAACGCGCTTCACAATAAATGATAGGAAGTTTACCTATTAATTGTTGTGCGATCGCTTTCGACTCTTTTTTAATATTTTCTTCTTCTTTATCTAAAAGTTGAACAGCATCGCTTAAATCTTTTCGATACGAATCATCAATCAATCCATGAAATCCGAGAATGTAAGGAAGCTGTGTAAACGAATATCCAAAACAAGCACGTGGAGGCATCCCACCTGGAATGTTAACCACATCCAATCCTTTTTCTTTTGCGATAGCTCCAATCTTCCCCCCAGAAGTAACACAGCAAATCTTAGCACCTTTTTCTAAAGCCGCTTCCATCGCTTGCAACGTTTCTTCCGTATTTCCAGAGTAAGAGGAAACGATAACTAATGTATGTTGATCAACGAAAGCTGGAAGAAAATAATCTTTATTCACCAAAAGAGGAACACGTAATGCTTTATCAGTTATTTGTGCAACGATACTTCCACCAATTCCAGAACCACCTAAACCAGTGACCAAAACATTGCGTATAGGATGCGTTGCTTTACTAAGTGTTGCATTACTTCCAATTCCCATGGCCTCACGTACGTGTTGTGTAAATGCGGCTACTAATTCATTCATTAACATATTCTCAAGATTTATAAGGGCAAATATATACGAAGTAGGAATAGAAGTGTTTCGGATCCCCCATCTTTTATGAGCATTGATTTCGGGCTAACTACAAAGTTGTGAATTTATATTGTTGTTACCTTCATCTGGCAAACAAGGATAAAGCGATCTTAGTTTTTCGGAATTCTTTTTCTATTCCTAAAGCTAGGCTTTTAAAGCGCGTGAAGATATTAAATGATCTGATAAACAAGCACTAAAAGCCTATTTGGAAAGGGTTTACCTACCTTCCTTATTAGCTTTTTCATCCAAAAATCGATGATAGAAAAATACATTTAAGAGGAGGAGTTCTAATCCGTAAAACACATCTTCAAACGGAATGGTCATGAGGCGAAGACCTATGATATGGGATTCATTGTACCATACTACAGGCGAATCTAACCCCGTTCCAGTTAAAATTCCGTTTACAATGGAAAAGGGAATCAAAAGGACAACATAAACACTCAAAAACGAAGAGAGCCAATGTACTTGAAAATAGAATTTTAGGATTATTAATAGAATGGCTAAACTGATAAATGTAACCGACGTGTATAGATGTGAAAGGTAAATAAATCCGACTACAAATAAAAATAATACAAGACTTAAGATGATCACTCGTTCTGTTTTTTCTTTCCATTTCAAGTTAAAAAAAAGTCGTAAGCAATGATAAGTGAAAATACAAGAGAATGGAATGCAAAAGAAAAAAAGAACTTCTTCGATGGGTAAGTGAAAAAATTTAATTCCAGAAATATAATTTTCATTAAATCCCCAAATACCCAGTGAAGTGAAGTAGCCGTCCCATAAAATAAAAGGGATAGCAACTAAAGAACTTGCTTTAAGAAAAGAAGAGAAGTGAAGATGAAACTTCAACTTTTTGTGAAACGAGAAAATAAAGGGAACAAGAATCGTAAAAAGATTTACGTAGAGATAAAGGGATTTCATTCTGCGTTATTCGATTTCGAATTTTTAAAATACTTGATAGGAACCCATAGCATACCAAAACATTCACCTTGTTCTTTTCCTAGGTGTTTATGATGTATTTTATGAGCCCTGCGGATGGCTTTGAAATAATCGTTTTCCAAATGGCGTATAAACTTAAATCGTTGATGAATAAAAATATCATGCACAAAGAAATAAGTAAATCCATAAAAAGTAATGCCAAGTCCTATCCAAAAAAGTTCGTTAAAGCCCGCTTGCATACCAAAGAAAAGACCGGCTATTCCAGGTAAAGCGAATATGAGAAAAAAGAAGTCGTTATGTTCAAAGAATCCATTCGATTCTTTATGGTGATGGTCTTTATGCAATATCCAAAGTAATCCGTGCATAATGTATTTGTGGGTAAACCAAGCAACAAATTCCATACTTAAAAAGGCGGAGAGGGTAATGAGTATATTAATCATTCTTTTAGTTTTTAAAGTAATTTTTCAGTGTAATTTCCCGATAATTAAATATTTCTTCTATTTTTTTTCGGATGAAAAGCCAATGCGCAATTTTTCCCAAGTAAGAGAATGGAAGTTGGTATTGGATACGATCGTACATCATGATTCCTTTTTCTACTGCCTCAAAGGTATGGGTATGTTCCCATTTTTTATAGGGCCCTTTAATTTGTTTGTCGGTAAAGGAGACTTTATAATTCACTTGATCTATTTCGGTTTCCCAATTCAGAGGGATGCCAAGTAAGGGACTCACTTTATATTTTATTTTCATCCCATTATAAATTTCGCCAGTCCCAGTTGCCGTCAGGATTTTAAAATTCATAGCAGGCGGAGTAATTTTTGACAGATTATTCGGCGATGAAAAAAACTCCCAAGCCTTCTCAAGGGGTATGGGAAGAAATTGTTTTGTTTGTAATTGATAATCTTTCATTTTTGAATTAGATGTAATTTAGTTTTGTTTGGAATAGACTGTTGATCATTAATCCCATTTTGTAGGGGTTGCTGATTCGAATTCTCTCCGTGAACACTCGTTCTGCTGGAACTGATTTTATTTTTTTGAAGAGCGAGGTATAATAGACATACGCTAAATATACACCTCCTTTTGCTGCTGGAGGGAGTTTTCTAATTCCGATGAGGGCATATTTAAAATCATCTTCTATTTCTTGTTCAATTATTTTCTTGGATTCATTGGTGAATTGCGATAAGTCAATGTTTGGGAAATAGCTTCTTCCTAGCAGATAATAGTCATCTTTTAAATCTCGTAAAAAATTTACTTTCTGAAATGCGGATCCTAACCGCATCGCATAGGGTTTTAATTCTTTATACATTTTTAAATCTCCAGAGGTAAAAACATGTAAACACATCAATCCAACGACTTCTGCCGATCCTAATATATACTGCTCATAATTTTCTTGAGTGTATTGTACTTTTTCTAAATCCATCTCCATACTCCTTAAAAAAGTTTCAATGAGGTCAAGACTAATATTATTGTCATGTACACTTTGTTGAAATGCATTGAGAATAGGATTTAGTGAAATTTTATTTTCGATGGCTTCATACGTATCTTGCTTGAACTTATTCAACAAATATATTTTATTGTAGCCTTCAAAACTATCTACAATCTCATCAGCAAAGCGAACAAAGCCATAAATGGCATAAATGGGATCTCGCATCTTGTGATTTAAAAAGTAGATGCCAAGTGAGAAACTAGTGCTGTACTCTTGCGTGGTAAGTTTGCTGCAAGCAATGGATACTTTATCAAACGATGCTTTCATGTTTTTCTTTTTTGGATAATTGTTGAATGACTTGTTGAGCAGCAATTTTTCCTGAGATAATGGATGGCGGCACTCCTGGACCTGGAACTGTGAGTTGTCCAGCATAGAATAAATTGTGAAGATGTTTATTTCTGATTTTAGGCTTAAGAATGGCGGTTTGTCGAAGTGTGTTTGCTAAACCATATGCATTCCCCTTGTATGAATTATAATCTTCAATGAAGTCATTTACACAGTAACTCTTTTTGTAATCGATGAATGGTGTTAAATCTTCACCGCATTGCTCATTTAATCTTTTCATGATTACCTGAAAATATTTCTCTCTCATTTGTTCAGTATCTAATAGTCCGGGTGCAATGGGCATGAGTAGAAAAATGCTTTCGTGTCCACTGGGAACGATGGTTTCGTCAGAACGCGAAGCACAGCATGCATAGAATAAGGGTTTGGTTGGCCATTGCGGATCCGAATATATTTCTTTACTATGAAGGGTCAAGTCTTCGTCGAAGAACAAGGTGTGATGCTGTAAGGATGGAATTTTTCTGTTAAATCCCAAGTAAAATATTAAGCTAGAGGGAGCAAAAGTTTTCTTCGACCAATATTCTTCTGTGTAATTTCTAAATTTGGCAGGGAGAAGTTTTGTTTCTACATGATGATAATCGGCCGCGGCTACGATGGCATCGCAAGGAAATAATTTTCCATCTACCAATAGTGCATTGGCTTCATTGTGTTTAATTTCTATTTTTTCTACATTAGCATTGTAATGAAATGTAACACCTTTCATTTCTGCCAAATCTACCATTGCTTTCACCACACTGCCAAAACCACCTTCAGTGTAATGTGTACCAAGTTTAAGCCCAGCGTAATTCATCAAGCTATATAGTGCTGGCGTGTTTTCTGGAAGAGCCCCAAGAAAAAGTATTGGAAATTCCATCAAGGCAATAAGCTTTGGATGCGTAAAGTAGTTTCGAATATGTTTGCTGAAGGAGGAAAATACTTGTAAGCGGAATACACCTTTCATTAATTCGATGTTCGCAAATTCACTCAGCGATATTCCAGGTTTGTAAACCAAACTTTCCATCCCTGTTTTGTATTTGTATTCTGCCTCTTCCATAAATTGATCGAGTCGCAAAGCACTTCCCGGTTCAATCTCTTCGAAAAGTTGCCGAAGAGAAGTATAACGGTCAGGGATATGGGTTGTGTCGTTTTTTCCAAAAACTACATCAAATGCAGGATCTAATCTTTTCAGTGAATAGAAATCTGAAACTTGGTGTCCAAAGTCGCCAAAGTACTTTTCAAAAACATCAGGCATCCAATACCAACTCGGACCCATATCGAATGTATAGCCCGATTCGGTTTTGAGCTGCCTAGCTCTTCCTCCTGGCTGGCTGTTTTTTTCGAAGACGTGTACATCATAACCTACTGATGCTAAATACGTAGCGGCACTAATTCCTGAAAATCCAGCTCCAATTACTGAAATTCTAGACATTGATTGTTTATTATTTTGTTCAAAAGTATAAACAACTCAGTAAGGCTAAAGTTTTAAAATAAAATCATCAACTGTTTTAATCCATTCTACATTTTCTCCAAAGTGTAATTTGGAAATGAGTCGTTCATTGCCTGAAATTAAAATTTTACAGCTTTTGAATTTGAAAATCAATGAATTAATATATTCTTGTGCCTTTGAGGGTTGATCATAATGGATAAAGAAAACTAATATATGTGAGGCATCGACTTCTTGAACCGTAGAAATTAAAGCATCGAAAGGCATATTACTGCCTAAATAAATGGAATTTTTACCTGCTTGGGAAAGCATAAAATGTGAAAATAGGAGTCCGATTTCATGAAATTCACCTTCTGGCATACAAAGCACCCACATTTCTTCCTGTTTTTTTTGGGGCGGTAAGGCACTGGTGGCCGCATGAATTTTTTGGAGAATTAAATTACTCATGAAGTGTTCCTGACTGGGTGGAATGCGTTCACCAGCCCATAAAATTCCTACTCTATTTAAAAATGGAATAATTACTAATTTGTAAAGCGTAATAAAATCAAATCGCTTCGCGGCTTGCTTGTAAATTAGGTCAAAAGTATCAGCATCGTAGTTAATTCCCGCAGCAGTTAATTGTAAAATATAATTTGAAGCAGCTGTGGCATCAGAATGAAAATGATCAAATTTTTCAATTACTTTTTGTGCAAGTTCATCATCACTTAACAAACAAAACTTGGCTACTTGTGATTCCCCTTCAATTAAACTAGCAATATTTAAAAGACGTTTTAATTGATGTCCATCGTAGTACCTGGTATTTCCTAAAGATCGATTCGGACGTAGTGCATTGTATCTTTTCTCCCATATACGAATGGTATGTGCTTTAATCCCCGAGAATTGCTCGAGTTGAGAGATGGTGAATGAATTCATTTTTTTACCTGTAACAAATATAGCATTTTTGGTGGGATTAAATGTCGATGAGCTATAATTAGTATAGGTGAAAAGCAAATATCTTTTTTAACTAGCATAGAAATGTGGCATATTCACAAAGGAACTTAATTACTAGATTATTGCTCCAACTAATTTCTCCAACCACTGGTTGGAGTTTTACATTTCCTTGTATGAAACTATTTCTTTTTTGTTAATAGTAGTATTTGGTTTAAATTAAAGCAGGCCTGGAGATCTTCTGAAAAGGAGTTGGAGAAAAACCAATGACGTTGAAAGCGTTGAATAAAATGGTGTTGAAAAGGTTGGTTGTTGACGCGTCATTTCCTGTATTCATAGAAGATCCCCAGTAACACTTCCTGCTTGTACTGTAATTTTAATGTTTGCTCAGGGAGATAGGTAATTGTTGTATCGAAGCGCAGTTGAACATATTTTAAGAACCGAAAGCATAAACGATTGCTGATGTCGAATTGAATTTGTTGCGCGGTCATTGCATTTAAAAAAAATTGAGAACGATGTTGTAGTAAAATAAAATCTTTGTAGAAGTACTCGTCCATGTTTAAAAAGGCACTGAATCCGTATCGCGAGTAAATATGACTGTGTTTTGATTTTAATAAAGGACGCTCTTTAAATGCAATGGATGTGCTTTGTTCTGGTTGTATGTTTAGTTGCAAGGTTGCAGGCGCTACAAGTAGGTTACTGTTTTCTAGAAAGTCGAAGGAGAAACTATAACCAAGCGTAATTGCAGCAGGATTCATAAATCCACCTCTCCAAATTTTTTTCTCTGCCGTTTGTTGCCATGTATTCATCCACTGTGATTGCATCTGAAAGAAGTACGTATGTGTCATTTTCTTCGATCTTTTTTCCATCCATCTTAAATGAATTTTAAAGGCATCTGTACTTTTTATCCATGTAGAATCGATGAAACTGGTATAACCTAATTGCGTCTGCACAAAATGATCGCGACTCCATCCCGATGTTACTGTTTTTCGAAAGCGCGCTTCACCATATGCTTTGATCAATACGAAACTTTGCGAGCCATTCCACCAAGTCTTTTCATGGGTATAGCTACTACTTAAATCAGCGCGAACAATCATTTTTTTTGTTAATACAGAATCTGTATTCGCCATGACCGAAAGCAAATGAAATGATAGGAGCATACTGAATAGAATATAACGGGGAAGCATATACGTTTTTTAAGGCAATAGATGTTCAGGCCACGACGGTAGCAGTTTTTTAAATGGAATAGAATAGGAATTACATCCTTGAAGAATTCAGGACGCTACCTTTAAAGGAAGTGGGATGGGTATTTTGAGGTGGCGACGATATACATGTTGCTTTATTTGTTTGCCGTTCCGAAGGGTTTCGTTGTCCCGGCCAAAAACCAAATGCATGATGTAGTAAATTTTCGCTAAGAAGTCTAGAATTACTTTCACGAATGTAGATGGATTTATTTGCAGTTTAATTTTATTTATACCCTTTTGTTAACAGGTCAATGTTAAAAGCAAAAGAGATCGCATGAGCAATATAATCTTTTCTTTTTATATCATTTTGTTTCTGTGAAAAATTCAAACAAAACCATTTCATTTACAATAAAACGTAGCCCTGCTATCTTCGTAGAAAAAAATGAAAAGAAAAGAAGGGGCGTAACCCTGCTATTTTCGTAAAACAAAAATGAAATGA
>JANOAX010000060.1:0-2961 GCA_031411335.1 Bacteroidota bacterium | reverse complement strand
TACAGTATCAAATTCAAACAAAAAATCACCTGTACTCGCTACCCATTTCGTAGAACTTGATTCATAGAGTGTATTTGAGGCAAAGAGTCCAGCCACATCTTCAATATAATTACTGTATCGTTTTGTGCTTCCAGCAATAACTTTATCCAAACTGTTATGCCAATTCAAAAACATTTCCAAGTTCCTTCCCGACTCACTAAACGCCATGAGAGCGATTACATAATTGCTAAAATCAGGATAAGGCTTCAATCTCTTCTTCAACATATCGTTCGCCGTAGCAACGATGGTACGCATCTGCTCCCCTGTAAATTTGGGTGTCTTGATCCACATCAACTCAAATTTATCCATCAACTTCTCTGTCTCTTTCTTATTCGTAAGTTCCATATACCCTTTCAATTCTTTAAAAAATGCCTCAGGCTCCGAGCTAAACGACTTAGGTGCTTGGGCTAAGGATGCGTAATTTGATAGCGTAAATAGAAGTGTAAAAAGGAGAAGTCTATGTAATTTCATTTTCTGTAGTTTATTTTTTGTATCCCTTTGTTCTGAAGGATAAATTGTAAATTTTGTTTGCAGTAGCTAGCATCTAGAAGCCAGCGGCTAGCAGCTAGCAGCTAAATCGCGCGCAGCACCAATCATTATCTTCCGTATTAGAGACAAATTCAAATCCTAATTCGGTTGCTTTTTTTGTGATGATGGCTAAATCTTGAAGGTAATAGCCACTCGTGATCAATTCTCCTCCTTTCGACATGGTTTCTTTATACAACGACAGATCATTCAAAATAATATTTCGATTGATGTTCGCAATAAAAATATCACAGGATAAACCCTTAAGCGCATCAGCTTCACCCTCGAAGACTTCAATATTCTTACATGAATTCTTTAAGACATTGTCCACTGAATTTTCCACTGCATTGGCGTCATTGTCGATTGCAATCGCACTTTCTGCACCCAATTTCATCGCCAGCACTGCAAGAATTCCTGTTCCACAACCCATATCGATGATTTTTTTCCCCTTAAAATCCATCTTCAACATCATTTCCATGACTTGGGAAGTAGTAGGATGATGTCCAGTACCAAATGCCATTCGAGGCTGGATAATAATTTCTAATGGATAACCAGGATTCTCAGAATGAAATTCAGCTCTCACATAAATTTTTTCAGCGATTATTTCAGGTTGATATGCTTTCTCCCATTCTTCATTCCAGTTTTGCCATGGAATAATTTTTGAAGAATAACTCGCCTCACAACCTAATTCAATACTGTCTTCAATAATTTGATTTACCAACTCTTCATTGTAAACATCTGACGGAGAGTAAGCCATCAATCCTTGCTCCGTTTCAGTAAACATGTCAAATCCCATTTCAGCTAAATGATACGACATGTACTCTCGGAATGGATCCAAAGGACTAATTTTGATATCTAATTCAATATATTCCATTGGTATAAAATTAGATTTTTGTCAGCTAAAGATTGGTTAAACGGATGATTGTTTATTAACATGTCGAATAAAAATGAAACGTTTGGAAATCGAGCGATTGACTTTCTTTTAAGTCTGGAGCCCGACTTCAAAAGCCCTCGTGGAGTTGAAGTATTGAATCCGTATAAAGATGCAATTGTTCAAGCTGTTGTGAATAAATATTATAAAAAGTATTATTCTACCGATGAGAAACGCATCTTTCTTTTTGGAATTAATCCCGGTAGATTAGGATCAGGCATCACTGGAGTTAGCTTCACCGACTCAGTAAATCTTTTGAATGATGCTAAAATCGATCATCCTTTTGCATTGAAGTCAGAGTTGAGTTCTCAATTTATTTATGAAATGTTTGAAAAGTATGGAGGTATTGAAAAATTTACCCGTCACTTCTTTCTTTCTTCAGTTTGTCCACTCGGTTTTATGATGGATGGTAAAAACTTAAATTATTATGATTCAGCACTCCTTCAAAAGCGTGTTGAGCCCTATGTTATTGCTAAAATGAACCAGCAAATTCTATTGGGTGCCCATACAGGAATTGCTATTTGCTTGGGTGAAGGCCAAAACTACAAGTATTTCAAGGGATTAAATGACAAAATGAAATGGTTTCAAGAAATCATTCCTCTTCCTCACCCTCGGTTTGTGCTGCAATACAAACGTAAGGAAAAAGAAAAGTTCATAAGTAAGTATGTTTCAACACTTGATTCAGTAAAAAATCTCCTCGAAATAAGCTAGTTTTGGCTCTTCAATGAAGAACGAAAAACTCTATAAATTTGCCCACTTTTTAGCGGGCTTCGTGGTTATTTTGCATGGAATTGGCGAGATGGATTATGCTCATGGATCGCCTTGGTTTTTCTTTGTCGCTGGATTTTTGATGATCTTAGTTGCCGCTTTTCATCATCGCATTCAATCTGTAGTTGGAAGCGGTGAAAGTATTTTGTTTTTCATCGAGGCGGCTGTTCAATTATTCATCGTTTTTCATTATTTTGAAAGAGGTAAAAAAGCATTGCCTTTCGCACATCTATTTGCAGTAGTTGTTTATGTTTATGTGGGATACATTCGATTAGTAGGTAAAAAACCATTCTGGAAAAAAGGAAAATGAATAGGATTTTAATTATAAATGCAAAGGGAATTGTCCAGCATGGACGAAGTCATATTATTAGAGGTAACGACATGAAAGAGCTTCCCGTGATGGAAAACGGGTGGATCATGATTGAAGGAGATAAAATAGTTGGAGTCGGCCACATGGACGAGCCTTTTCATTCTCCAGTAAACGATGTAGTGGATGCGACTGGTAAATATGTACTACCTTCTTGGTGTGATTCACATACTCATATTGTTTTTGCAGGTTCAAGGGAAAAGGAATTTGTAGATCGAGTTCATGGAAAAACATACGAAGAAATTGCTCGTAATGGAGGAGGAATTTTAAACTCAGCCAAACTATTGCAAAATACCGATGAGTCGGAGTTGTATGATGCAGCCTTTGCACG